>JBGTIE010000714.1:0-4317 GCA_041745855.1 Lysobacterales bacterium
GAGGCCCGCGTGGTCGAGACAGTGGACCGGCAGCGCTACTGGCGGGCGCAAACGCCGCAGCTGTTCCCGCGCGGCCTGTTGCAGCGCGCGCTGGATGCGGCCGCGAGAGATGGTCGACAGGTGACCGACGAGGCGATGGCGGTCGAGGCGCTGGCTCTGACGCCGCGGCTCATCGAGGGCAGCGAGGACAATCGCAAGCTGACCCGGCCGGAGGATCTGGCCCTGATCGCGGCCTGGCTGGCGGCCAATCCGCTGACCGAAGATCAGCCGGGAGGCGAACGACGATGAGATTACGGATCGGCCAGGGCGTTGATGTGCACGCATTTGGGCTGGGTGATCATCTGGTCCTGGGGGGCGTACGGGTGCCGCACAGCCACGGCGTGCTGGCGCATTCGGATGGTGATGTGCTGCTGCATGCGCTGACCGACGCCCTGCTCGGCGCGCTCGCGCTGGGCGATATCGGCCAGTGGTTTCCGCCGTCCGATCCGCGCTGGCGCGATGCGGACAGCCGTCAATTCGTCCACGCCGCGCTGCAAGCGGTTGCCGAGCACGGACTGCGCGTGATCAATGTGGACCTGACCGTGCTCACTGAGGCGCCGAAGATCGGGCCGCACCGTGAGGCGATCCGCACGGCCGTTGCCGGGCTGCTGCAGATCGAAATCGGAGCGGTCGGCCTGAAAGCCACGACCACCGAGCAACTCGGTTTCCTCGGTCGCGGCGAGGGCATCGCCGCGATGGCGGTGGTGCTGCTGGGTGACGGATCGGTGCAGCCATGAGCGTGCCGCGCGCCTTCGGCCCGGCGCTGGGCCGCGCCGTATTTCGCCAACGCCCGGAAGACTTCGAGGTCGAGGAGCTGATCGACTTCGCTGCCGATGGCGACGGTCCGCACCAGTTGCTGCGAGTGCGCAAGGTCGGCGCCAACACGGTATTCGTGGCCGGTCTGCTGGCGCGCTTTGCCAGCGTGGCCGAGCGCGACGTAGGTTATTCGGGACTGAAGGACCGCCATGCACTGGCGATCCAGTACTACAGCGTGCCGACCCCACCGGCAGGCGTCGACTGGTCAGCCTTCGCGGCCGACGGGGTGGAGGTCCTGCAGGCCGCTCCGCACCGGCGCAAGTTGCGTCGTGGCGCCCATCGCGGTAACCGCTTCAGCCTGCTGCTGACCCAGGTTGATGCGCCGGTGGACGCGGTTGAGCAGCGGCTGCAGCGGATCGCTACCGAGGGCTTTCCGAACTGGTTCGGCGAGCAGCGCTTCGGTCACAACAATCGCCAGACGGCGCAGGCCCTGTTGCAGGGCGGTGGCCGCAAGCTCAACCGCAATCAGCGCAGCTTCGCGCTGTCGGCGCTGCGTTCAGAGCTGTACAACGAGATCTTGAGCCGGCGGATCGAAGACGGCAGCTGGAACCAGGCATTGCCGGGTGAGCCGCTGTTGCTGGATGGCCGCGGCTCCTGGTTCATTCCCGAGCAGATCGACCAGGAAATCGTCGACCGCATCGGCCGCGGTGAGATCCATCCCAGCGGCGCGCTGGTCGGACTGGCTGGCAAGCCAACACTGAGCGGCCCGGTCGCCGAACTCGAAAACGCGGTACTGGCCCGCTATCCAGGCATCGAGAGCGTGTTTCAGCGCTTCAACCTGGAAGCGGACCGCCGCGCGCTGCGCTGCCTGCCGCGCGAGCTGCGCTGGCAGTGGCAGCAAGCCGGCAAGTTACGACTGGACTTCGAGCTGGTCCGCGGCAGCTTTGCGACCAGCCTGCTGCAGGAAGTGTTCGACGCGGTTGACGCCCAGCGCTGAAGGCCGAGTCGGCACTCAGCGCCATGTGCCCCACGGAGCAGCAACCGCCTTGCGGTCAGGCCTTGGCGCCCTCAAGCCAGCCACGGGTGTCCTCCAGGCGGCCTTCGACCAGCCCGAAGAAGCGCTCCTGGACGGCGCGAGTGACCGGGCCGGGGACGCCGTTGCCGACCTTCTTGCCGTCCACCTCCACCACCGGCGTGATCTCGGCGGCGGTGCCGGTCATGAAAATCTCGCTGGCGAAGTACAGGGCTTCGCGCGGCAGCGCTTGCTCGATGGTCTCGTAACCCGCTTCGCGGGCCAGTTCCATCGCCATCCCGCGGGTAATGCCGAGCAGGATCGAAGCGGTCATCGGGGGTGTGTAGAGCTTGCCGTCGATGACCAGGAACAGGTTCTCGCCGGCGCCCTCGCTGACGTTGCCATCGACGCTCAGGCCGATCCCCTCGGCGCAACCGCGCGCGCGCGCTTCGCGCGAAATCAGGATGCTCGACAGATAGTTGCCACCGGCCTTGGCCATCGTCGGAACCGTATTGGGTGCCAGCCGGCGCCAGCTGGACACGCAGGCCGAGACGCCGTCCTGCAGCGCCGACTTGCCCAGATAGGGGCCCCATTCCCAGGCGCCGATGGCGATGTCGACCGGATTGTCGGCGGCCAGCCCGAAGGCACCCAGGCCACGGTAGGCGATCGGGCGCAAATAGGCGGACTTGAGATTGTTGACCTTGAGTACCTCGAAGCAGGCCGCGTACAGTTGCTCCAGGCTGTAGCCGATATCCATGTCGTACATCCGCGCCGAGGCATACAGCCGCTGCAGATGGGCGGTGAGCTTGATTACCCGCGGTTCGCCGTCGATCGCATAGGCACGAATGCCTTCGAACACGCTGGAGCCATAGTGCAGGCCGTGCGCCATCACATGCGTGGTGCCGTCCGCCCATGGCTTGATCTGGCCGTTCTGCCACAGATATTCGGGGTACTTCTGAGCCATCGTCACTTCCTTGAGCTGTCTTGATCGAGCTGCGATCTGAGGCGCGAGTCTAAACCGAATCGCAGGAGGTCCAGCAACCGAAGAGCGGAGGAGCTGATTTACCACAAAGGACACAAGGACACGAAGGAGAGCAGAGCAGAAAACCCGTGGGCTCGATGTTGCCGGCTTTTCCTGACCCCTCAGCCCTCAGCCCTCAGCCCTCGTGCCATGGCATTACAGCGAGCCAACACCCACGGGCCTATACTGCAATGCTCACCAGCTCCGAAGTATTACCGATGATCAAACCCTCACTCCTGCTCGTGCTCAGCCTGATCCTGGCACCGCTGACCGCCGCGGCCGAGCAAGCGACCACCGAAGCGGAAGCCAAGGCCGCGCCGGAAAGGCTGGTAGAAGTCAATGATTTGCGCGCTTTCGCCGCGGTATTTCGCGAAGTGCGGCGCTCCTACGTCGAGCCGGTCGACAGCAGCGCGTTGATGCAGGCGGCGATCCGCGGGCTGTTGGCCGATCTGGATCCGCACAGTGAGTATCTGGAAACCGAGCAGATGATGGCGCTGCAGGACGACACCACCGGCAGCTACGCGGGCCTGGGGCTGGAAGTGCAGATGCTCGACGGCATGCTCACGGTGATCTCGCCCATCGACGAGACGCCGGCGGCCCGCGCGGGGATGCGCAGTGGCGATGTGATCGTCGAGATCGACGGCGTGCCGCTGGACGTCAATACCACTGGCGAAGCGGTCGAACTGTTGCGCGGCGCGCCGGGCAGCAAGGTCCAGCTGAGCGTTTTCCGCGAAGGGGCCGAGCCCTTTCGGGTCCAGCTCACACGCGAAGTGATCAACGTGGCCAGCGTGCGCACCCGACGGCTGGCTGACGGCATCGGCTATCTGCGGATCAGCCAGTTCCAGGAAGACACCGGCTCGCAGACGGTCAAGGCAGTGGGCAGACTGCAGGCGAACCAGGCCCTGCGCGGACTGATCCTCGATCTGCGCAGCAACCCGGGCGGCTTGTTGACCGCGGCGGTGGAAGTGAGCGATGTCTTCCTCGAGGCCGGAGTCATCGTCAGCACGCGCGGTCGGGTCAGTCAGACCCAGGCAACGCTGGAAGCCGGTTCCGGCGACCTGCTCGCGGGTGCGCCGATCGTCGTTCTGGTGGACAGCGGTACCGCGTCGGCGGCCGAGATCGTTGCCGGCGCCCTGCAGGATCATCAGCGAGCGCTGGTGGTCGGGCAACAGACTTTCGGCAAGGGCTCGGTGCAGACCATCTTGCCGCTGGAGAACGGCGAGGCGCTCAAGCTCACCACCGCGCGCTACTACACTCCGGCCGGCCGTGCCATTCAGGCCCAGGGTATCAGTCCGGACGTGGTGCTGGCCGACGCCGAGTTCAAGCGTGTTGCAGCGCCCGAGCGGCGCCTGAGCGAAGCCGATCTGCGCGGCCATCTGGAGGCTGAAAAAGAGGCCGCGAAGGAGCCAGCGAAAGAAAACACGGAAAGCACTCAGGCTGAGCCTGGCTTCGAGGGGCCTGGCGATGACTATGCCTTGACCGAGGCGCT
>JBGTIE010000715.1:0-8827 GCA_041745855.1 Lysobacterales bacterium
GACGCGGCCGCAGGCGCGATGGCTGTCGACGCGAAAAACGCGTCCGTGCGCGCGCCGGGACCGCGCTACTTTCGCTCAGGGCTTTACGCTTTGGAACATGCGCTGGCCATCCCATCTTCGCGCTCAGACTGACTGCGCCGCAGGCCCAGGTACTCCAGTTCGGCAAACACCGCCACCGCTGCCGCCTGCGCAAGGATCACTACCTGGCCAAGCACGGTCGGATCAATCCAACTCGAAAAGGCCAGCGCAACGCTCGCCACGACCCACAACCCGTTGCCGATCACCAGCGTCCAGACCAGCCCCGAAGCCAACCGGGTCCGCCCGGCGGCCCAGCCGATCAGTACGCCATAGCCAAGCATGAACACACCCAGCCCGAAGATCCAGTCCGGCGGCGCGCCGAGCAAGGGCGTCAGCGTCGGCCGCAGCAACAAGATCAGCAGACCGGCTAGCGCACTGGCCCAGCCGTCCAGGCGCAGGGCGAATCGAAGCAGCGGGGAAGGAATGATCGTGGCCATTTAATGTCTCCAGCGGTTAGATGGCCGCAGCTTGCCGGCGCCAGCGTCGCGCGTCGATTACCCTGCAGGTAATGTCGAAGCACCCTCCGACCGCGTAGCATCGAGTCATGCAAACACGTCCCCGACCCGGCCAGCTGTTGCGCAGCTGGCGTCAGCATCGACGCCTGAGCCAGCTCGATCTGGCCTGTGAGGCGCAGATCAGCACGCGCCATTTGAGCTTCGTCGAGACCGGCCGCGCGCGCCCGAGCCGTCAGCTGATCCTCCACCTGTGCGAACTGCTCGAGTTGCCTTTGCGCGAACGCAATCAGCTGTTGCTGGCCGGCGGCTTCGCGCCAGCCTTTCCAGAGCGTGCGCTTAGCGAGCCGGCGCTGGATGTCGCCACCACCGCCCTGCGCCAGGTCCTGGACGCACACGAGCCCTTCCCGGCATTGGTTATCGACCGCCACTGGAATCTGGTGCTGGCCAACCGCGCCGCCGAGCGCCTGCTTTCGACAATCGATCCCGAGCTGTTGCAGGCGCCGGTCAACGTGCTGCGGATCAGCCTGCATCCGCGCGGTCTGGCGCCGCTGATCGTCAATCTGGGCGAATGGCGCCACCACCTGCTGCGCCGCCTGCGCCGGCTGGTCGCGCACGACAACGACAGCGTCATGCGCGAGCTGCTGACGGAGCTGTCAGCCTGGCTACCATTGCCCAACGAACAAACGCCGAGCGAGTTCGAGTCCAGCGCACCCGATATCGCGGTGCTCTTCCGCTTCCGCAGCCCACTCGGCGAGTTGGCCCTGATCGGCACGCTGACGATGTTCGGCAGCCCGCTGGACGTCACCCTGTCCGAGCTGGCACTGGAGGCCTTCTACCCAGCCGATGCCGAAACGGCTGAGCGATTGCGGGCGCTGGCGGCGGCCTGATTCAGTCGCAAGCAAGCTGTGGCGCAGATCAGATCGCACCTGTGGCCGGATCATCACTCTCGACGAACAGCACCCGCCGGGTCACGCCGCAGGTGAGTTCGTAGCTTATCGTTTCGGCGCCGGACGCGATCTCCTCGACCGGCAGCTCCGGCCCCCACAGACGCACCGCGTCACCGATCCGGGCCGTAGGCAGCTCGCTCAGGTCGATCGCCAGCAGGTCCATCGATACGCGGCCGAGAGTCGGGCAGCGCTGGCCACGGACCAGCGTCGGGGTCCCGTTCGGGGCATGCCTCGGATAGCCGTCGCCGTAGCCGATCGCGACGATACCGACGGTCGTGGGCCGGGTGCAGCGATAGTGGCCGCCATAGCCGACGCGCTCGCCGGCAGCGACCTGGTTGATCGCGATCAGTTTGCTGTCCAGGCTCATGACCGGCTTGAGCTGGTAATCGGCGCCGACCTTGTCCGAGCGCGTCGAAAGCCCATAAAGCAGCCCGCCCAGGCGGACCCAGTCGCCGTTCGGTCCGGCAATGTTCAGCAGTCCGGGTGAGTTGGCGATGCTGCGTTCGCCTGGCAGATCGGCCGTCGCGGCGTTGAAAGCGGCCAGCTGTTCGGATGTCTGATCGGACCCCGGTTCGTCCGCACTGGCCAGATGCGTCATCAGCACAATGTCCGGCGCCACCGCGGGGCAGTCGCGCAGCTGCTGCCAGACGACACGCGCCTGCGCCAGCGGTATTCCGAGCCGATGCATGCCACTGTCGATCTTCAGCCAGACCCGCAGCGGCGCCACCCCGCAGGACTGCAAGACATCGACCTGCCAGCTATGGTGGACGACCGTATCGACGTCCAGCGCATGCAACTCGGCCAGATCGGAAGGGTCATCAAAGCCGGACAGCAACACGATCCGCTGACTCAGCCCGGCGCTACGCAAGCGGTGTGCATCGCTGATCGTCGCCACCCCGAAGGCATCGGCATCAGCCAGCGCCAGCCCGATCCGCTCCAGCCCATGGCCATAGGCATTGGCCTTGACCACCGCCATGATCCGCCGCCCACCGGCCAGCTGCCGCGCGATGGCGAAGTTGTGGCGGAGATGGCGTAAATGGATTGTGGCTTTGGTTGAGCGCATTGTTTTCCGTAAATTGGTCAGGAGAGCGAAAAAGCTTTCAACACAAAGGACACAAAGGACACAAAGGAGAGCAAGAGCAAGCAAAGCAAGAAGCGCAAAGAGAAATAGCTATTTTTTTTGGAAGAGCAATAGCTGGCAAGAAGTGTAGAAGCTACGGCTACAACACGATGCGTTTGACTCCGTCGCGCAGGTGAACAACGTGGAAATTCAGGAGCAGGCCCAGCCGAAGTCCGGTGAGCCGCAGGTAGCTCAAGAGCTGGGCGCGATGCACGGCTGCAAGACTCTCCACCACCTTGATCTCGACTATCAATCTTCGTCAACGCAAAGATCCAACCTGAGCCCACTGTCGATCGTCAACCCGTGATAACGAACCGGAAATTGGCCTTGGCGAACGAATGGGATACCTGCGGCGTCCAGTTCGTACGCGAGACACGTTTCATAGACCGATTCGAGCAGTCCGGGACCCAACTCAGAGTGCACACGATACGCCGCATCGATGACCATTCTGGCCAGGTGTTCAGTGTGCTTGTCGACAAGTTCGTTCACTGCCGGGCAGCGACCGAGTGAAATGCCTCGATCCGGAGAGGACACGACTCACCGTGCCTTCTTGCACTCGAGATGAACTGCTCCGCTTTCCCATTCTTTTGCTCTGCTTTCCTTTGTGTCCTTTGTGTCCTTTGTGTTGAATGCTCTTAACAGTCTGGCGCTGGAGGCTCAGGAGCCGGATCGCCCTCCTCCAACAACAACGCAAAAAACTCCGGCGCCGCCGCTCGGACTGCGCGGGCGACCTCGGCCTCGACGACCAGGAAGCGGCCCTTCATCTGGACGATGCCAAGCACGCCGTCGGTGATCGCCTGGTTCTGTTCCGGGGTGACGTAGACGCGGCGGATCTTGCGGCCGTACTCGAGGTAGCGGGAGTCTTCGGCGTCGGCGATGTTCAGCGCCTTGCCTTCCAACAGGGCTTCGGCTGCGGCCTGGCGTGCGCGTTTGGCTGCGGCGGCGGCCTCGCGTTCGCGTTTCGCTGCGGCCTGTTCGCGTTGCTCGGCCTGGGCGCGTGCCTTGTAGGCTTCGGCCAGGGACAGGCTGTTGGGATCCTTGGGCTGCCGTGGTGCCCTTTCGGTCTCTGGCTTGTTTGGCCGGCCCGGACTGCCTTGCGGTCGCTGGCCGGCGGGTCTGGCATTGAACTGGTTCGGCCGCCCCTGGGCTCTGGCCTGGCCGCGACCCGGCGGACGACCCTTGCCCGGTGGCGTCTGCGGTCGCTCATCGACAGGTTTGGGTGCTGGCTTCAGGCCAGCCTGCAGCAACGCATCCTTGAGGGAAGACACCATCGATCGGTCACGCCTGAGGGAAAGGCATGAAGAATGCCATAGGGCGAGCGATCTGCAGTAGGTCGGGAATTCGTCTTGCGAGCTCATTTTTCCGGCCGGAAATACACGCGGGTCATAAACTCTCGTCATCGCGAGGGAGCCTGAGCGACCGCGGCGATCGCGTTTGCTTCTCCGAACAAAGGGCACTGGATTGCCGCGGCCCGCGCCGAACGGGTGCGCGTCTACGATTAAAGATCGAGCGGCGCGGGCCTCGCAATGACGAATCAATGAGTTACGTAATCAGTTCATGGAGAGACCCCTTTCCCGGCCCGGAAATGCACACACGGGCCATCAACCCTCGTCATCGCGAGGGAGCTTGCGACCGCAGCGATCCAGAGACTTTCCGCTCTACCGCCCTGAAAGGGCAGCACAAGTCAGCCTGGGGCAACGCCCCAGGAAAACCGACCACGAAAGCCAGAGCCCTGAAGGGGCGAACCATGGTCGGCTCCTGAAACGTGGGCGCGATTCAATGTGCACTTGCAACGCGGTCGTGCCGGTATGCCGCACGTGCGGATATGGGCCGCCCCTTCAGGGCTCGGGATCGACGCGCTGCTTACCTGGGGCGTTGCCCCAGGCTAACTTGTGCTGCCCCGTTGGGGCGAAAAGCACAGCGCCCATGGACCCATGCCGTAAGCCCTTGATTCGTCATTGTGGGACGCATTTCCCGGCCCGGAAATGCACACACGGGGCCATCAACCAGCAAGAGCGGTCTCACGCGGAGACGCGGAGGACGCGGAGGAAGAGCAAGGTGACTGCAGCGCGAAAAATCTCTGGATCGCTGCAGTCGCAAGCTCCCTCGCGATGACGAGGGTTCATGGCCCGTCTGCATTTCCGGGCCAGAACACAGGTCTCGCAACGACGCTATTTGCCAGGCCGCCCTCTCAGCTCTGGCTGCGCATGACCCTGGGCGCGAGCGGACGGCCGAGCAGACGATTGCGCCGGACCGAGAGCAAGGCCCAGACATGGTAGGCGCAGCCGAGCAGCAGGAAGCCAACGGCGAGCACGGGCTCCGACCATTGCAGCCGCACGCCCAGCACTGCCACCAGCGCGCAGGCTGCAGTGACGCCGATCAGGATCCACAAGGTCTGGGGACCACTGAAGCCGGCCCGGAGCAACAAGTGATGGACGTGATTGTGATCGGGCTTGAACGGTGAAACGCCTTCCTGCAGTCGTCGCAACATCACCGAGACGGTGTCGATCAACGGGATCGCAAACAGCCACAGGGCACTGACCGGCGCCAGCGCGCGATAAGGAGCCTGCGACAGGTCGACAAACAGGAAAGCCAGTACGGTGCCCAGCGCCAGACTGCCGCCATTGCCGAGGAACACCGGCGCGCCGCCCTCGCGCGGCCAGTTGAAGGCGAGAAATCCGACCAGCGCGCCAGCCACCAGCGATACCGCCAGCGCAATAGTGGAATGACCACTCAAGGCGGCCAGATAGGCCAACGCGACCAGCGTAATCAGCGCAATCGAACCGGACAAACCATCCAGGCCATCGATCATGTTGAATGCATTGATGACCCCGACCACGCAGAACACCGTGAATGGGATCGCCAGCCATTCCAACGGCACATTGCCCTGTCCGAACAGATCACCCAAGTCAAACAATTGATGGCCAGCACCATAAATCAGCAGTAACGCCACGGCGCCCTGCCAAACAAAGCGCATGCGCGCCGACAACGGACGCAAATCGTCGATCACACCCAGCGTGAGCATCGCCAGCACCGCCAGCACCCAAGGCCAGCCGGCAATCGATACCAATCCGGCCGGAACCGCGACCACACCCACGGCCAGAAACACGCCCAGCCCGCCAACCAGGGGCACGCTGCGGTCATGAGTCTTGTGGCCATGCGGATGATCAACCAGCCCGAAGCGGCGCGCGATCGGCGTCAGCAATGGAATGGCAACGGCGGCCAACAGGCAGGCCAACGCCATCCAGATGATCTGTGGTACGTCTTGCATTAAAGATTCCCCGGCCCCTGATTCCGCGGAAGCGCCTAAGCGGCGAACGCGTCAAACGATCTCTACGGTAACAGACCTTGTGAGATCAAGTATCTATGAGTATGTGATCAATCATCAAGTTCCGGATTCTGAAACCATCGTTGGCAAGGTTGTCTGAAGAACGGAAGTACTGAAGAGCTGAATGACCAAAAAGGGCACCACAGGTGCATCATGCGACTCGCACCCCACGCGTCAGCTCGCCGCCTCGCCCAACAACGCCGAAACAATCCGCTCGGCCGCCCGCCCGTCCCACAGCTCCGGCACGCTGGCCTGCACGCCTTGCGTCGCCATCGCACGACGGAATTCAGTTTCGATCCGGTCCGGGTCGCGGCCGACCAGCACGTTGGTCCCTTCCAGACAGGTGATCGGGCGCTCGGTGTTGTCGCGCAGGGTCAGGCAGGGCACGCCGAGCACGGTGGTCTCTTCCTGCAAGCCGCCGCTGTCGGTGGCCACCAGCCGCGCCTGCATTGTCAGCGCGAGGAAATCCAGGTAGCCCATCGGCTCGGTCACGAACAGGCCGCGTGCCGGCGCCTGATCGTTCAGCAGCCCACCCAGCCCGAAGGCCTCGATCCGGCCGCGGGTGCGCGGATGGATCGGGAAGACGATCGGCAATTCCTGCGCCAAGGCGTGCAAGCGGCGCAGCAAGGGCTCGAACAGCGCCGGATCGTCGACCGTCGCCGGCCGATGCAGCGTCAGTACCGCGTAACCGCCTGGCTGCAAACCCAACTCGCGCAGGATCGGCCGCTCGGCGGCGGCGGCCTGGTGCCGGCGCAGGGTGTCGATCATCACGTTGCCGACGCGGAATATGCGCGCGGCCAGCACGCCCTCGGCACGCAGGTTTTCGTCCGCCAGCCGGTCGGTGGTATAGAGCTGATCGCAGATCACATCGGTGCACAGCCGATTGATTTCTTCGGGCATGCTCATGTCGCGCGAGCGCAGCCCGGCCTCCACGTGGGCCACCGGAATACCCAGTTTGGCCGCGACGAGGGTCGCCGCAAGGGTCGAATTGACGTCACCGACGACCAGCACCCGATCCGGCTTGTGGGTCAGACAGACTTCCTCGAACGCGACCATCACCTTCGCCGTCTGCACCGCATGACTACCGGAGCCCACGCCCAGGTCCAGATCCGGTCGCGGCAGGCCGAGTTCGGTGAAGAAGGTGTGGCTCATGCGCTCGTCGTAATGCTGCCCGGTGTGCACCAGCAGCGGCTCGAACGCACCCGGGCGCTGCGCCATCGCCGCCAGGATCGGCGCCATCTTCATGAAATTCGGGCGCGCGCCCACCACACAGATGATCTTCATTGCACTCATGCTTCGTCCTTGAAGAGAGAATCGGTCACAGGCACGGCCTCGCGCCGCGCCACCGCGGAGAGTATTTCCAGCATTCGCGCCGCCAGCGTATCGCGCGCATAGCGACTGGCTGCATCCACACCGGCTGCCGACAACTGCGCCCGCAGCGCCGGATCCTGCGCCAGTTGCCGCAGTCTGGCATCGAGCGCCGCGACATCTTCCGGCGCAAAGCACAGACCGCAGCCCTCGCCTTCGACGATCCGTTGCGCCTCGCCGACCACGCCGAGCAGGATCGGTACGCCCATCGCCATGCTCTCGAACAGCTTCGACGGGATCACGGTCTCGAACAGCGGCGTGCGGCGCAGGTGGACGATACAGACATCGAGCAGCGACCAGTAGCGCACGATCTGATCCTTGCTGACCGTGTCGACGAAGACCACGCGCTGCTGCAGCCCTAGTTCGGCCGCACGTTCGCGCAGCTTCGGCTTGTCGGCACCGTCGCCGACCAGCAGCAGTTTCAACGGGACCCCGGCGGCCTCGTCCGACCATTGCGCGGCAGCTTCCAGTAGCGTTCCCAGCGCATGCGCCATGCCGTGAGTACCGATGTAGCCGGCAACGAAAGCACCGTCCAGGCCCAGTTCGCGGACCAGTTCAGGATCCTTCGGCCGCACCGAGTAGCGCGACAGATCGACGCCATTGGTGATCACGCTGAGCTTTGCCGCCGGGATGCCACCGCGCAACAGGTGTTCCCGGAAGGAATGGGTGACCGTGACGATATGGCTGGCGCGCCGGTACAGGAACCACTCGATCCGTTCCAGCGTGCGGATCACCCTGGATGACGCCATCGCGCCGACCGCCTTGATCGATTCGGGCCACAGATCGCGCAACTCGAACACGAAGGGCACCCGCTTGACCGCGGCAACGAACCAGGCCGCGCAGGCGGTGAAGAACTGCGGCGACGTGCCAACGACCAGATCCACCCGCCGCACCCAAGGCCCGACCAGCGCGGCGGCGAACATGAAGCTCATGTAGTCGGCAATCCGCCGGGCAAAGCCCTCGTTGGCGGTGATGAAAGTCCAGACCCGGATCACGTCGATCCCGTCGATGTTTTCACGCTGCCAAAGCCGATTGCGATAGCCCGGAAAGACCCTCCCGGTCGGAAAATTCGGCGCCCCCGTGATCACCGTCACCCGCGCCCCGGCCCGCACCCAGGCACGCGCATGCTCGAAAGTCCGACTCGCCGGCGCATTGACCTCCGGCGGGAAGTTGTCAGTCAGGAACAGGATGTGCGGACCGGCGATGGGTGGAGCGACCATGCGAGGTGTCTGGGCAAGAGCGGCGCGCAGCTTACAACGGCAGCCCGGTGCGGCGATCGGGTTGCCGGAGGAGTTCGTGTAGTCCGTAGTCGTGTAGTCCCTAGTCACACGAGTTCCGGTTGGGACGCGCGAAGGCTCCAAGGCCTACTTGAGCGGCTCGCCGCGACTTAGATCGGATGGGGCCGTGGGGATTGCGCCCCACGGCCCTTCCACACCACCGGACATGCGGGTCCGCATCCGGCGGTTGGGTCCGGCAACGGTCAGCCTCTCAACGAGGTGCCGCCGCGGCGTCCCAAGGGACGATGTAGCCA
>JBGTIE010000716.1:0-3469 GCA_041745855.1 Lysobacterales bacterium
CGTCAGACTCCGGGCGCATGCCGTGGCAATCCAGGGATCTTCGTCGTGAAGAGCGGAACAGCGCTGGATCGCCGCGGTCGCTTAGGCTCCCTCGCGATGACGAGAGTTCATGGCCCGTGTGCATTTCCGGGCCGGAAAAGGGGTCTCGCAATGACGATGGGGTGGCTGCCATCGGATCGATTGCTCGCGTCACTCGCATACGGATCCGCTATCCCCAGCCCGGCCAGCAGCTTGATCTCGATTGCCTCCATCGCCTCGGCCTCGGCGTCGGTCTGGTGGTCGTGGCCGAGCAGATGGAGCAATCCGTGCAGGCACAGGTGAGCGTAGTGGTGGCGCAGCGGCTTGCCCTGCTCGGCGGCCTCGCGCGCGATGACCGGCGCGCACAGGACCAGGTCGCCGAGCCAGCGTTCGTCCTCGATCTGCACATCGGCCGGGAAAGACAGCACGTTGGTGGCGTAATCCTTGCCGCGCCAGTTGGCGTTGAGCTCGCGGCCTTCGGCTTCATCGACGATCCGCAGGCACAGCGAACCGCTGCCAGCCAGGACCTGCTGCGCGCTCTCGATCCAGTGGCGAAAGCTGCGCGCTGATGGCAGGCCGGCGCGGCCGATCGCGTACTGGACCGCGACCGCCATCGGCATCAGTCCCGTTGCGGCCGGTCGGTGCCCTCGGTCTGGCCGGGGCTCGCCGCCTGGGCCTCCTCATAGCGCGCATAGGCCTGGACGACCTTCTGCACCAGCGGATGACGGACCACGTCGACCGCCTGGAAGAAGGTGAAGCTGATCCCGCTGACACCCTTGAGCACCTCGATCGCCTGGCGCAGGCCGGATGCGCTCTTGCGCGGCAGGTCGATCTGGGTCATGTCACCGGTGACCACGGCGGTGGCGCCGAAGCCGATCCGGGTCAGGAACATCTTCATCTGCTCGGCGGTGGTGTTCTGCGCCTCGTCGAGGATGATGAAGGCATCGTTGAGCGTGCGTCCGCGCATGTAGGCCAGCGGCGCGACCTCGATCACGTTGCGTTCGACCAGCTTGGCCACCCTTTCGACGCCCAGCATTTCGTACAGCGCGTCGTACAGCGGGCGCAGATAGGGATCGATCTTTTGCGCCAGGTCACCGGGCAGGAAGCCGAGCTTTTCGCCCGCCTCGACCGCCGGTCGCACCAGCACCAGTCGTTGCACTCGCTGGCTCTCGAGCGCCTCGACCGCGCTGGCCACGGCCAGGTAGGTCTTGCCGGTGCCGGCCGGACCGATGCCGAAATTGATGTCGTGGGTAATGATGCTGTGCAGATAGCGCTGCTGGTTGCCGGTGCGGCCCTTGACCATGCCGCGGCGGGTGCGGATGACCACTTCCTGGGACTCGCCGGCGAGCGCATCGGCCAGATCGTTGGCGCCCAGCTCTGCCAGCATCAGCTGCACCCGGGCACCGTCGAGGACCTCCTCTGTGGTCGCCTCATACAGCCCGCGCAGTGCTTTTTCGGCCATGTCGATTGCTGGCTCGGTGCCGATCATCTCGAAGATGTGACCGCGATTGCGCACTTGCACACCCAGCCGCAGTTCAATCTGGCGCAGATGTTCGTCGAAAGGGCCAAGCAGGTTGGCCAGCCGTTCGTTGTTTTCAGGTTCCAGTGCCAGCGTGCTCTGACTGAGCTCGCCGACCGTGCGCCGATTCACACGCATCGGGGGAAGCTTTTCTGGCTGTGGCTCGGGCGAGCCGGATTCAGTGGGCATGGAGGTCCGTCGGGGGCCGGTTCAGGCGGCCAGTTCCGAGTCGGCCAGGGCTACCCGGCCGCGCAGGGAATTGGCCAGCGCCTCGGTGATCTGCAGGTCAATGAACTGTCCGATCAGGCGCGTGGGGGCGTCGAAATTGACCACCCGGTTGTTCGCGGTGCGACCGCACAGCTGGTTCGGATCCTTGCGACTGGGGCCTTCCACCAGCACGTGCTGGACGGTGCCGACCATGGCCGCGCTGATCGCCCGCGCCTGACGGTCGAGCAGCGCTTGCAGGCGGGCCAGCCGCTCCTTCTTCTCCGCCGCCGGGGTCGGATCAGGCAGGCTGGCGGCCGGCGTGCCGGGACGACTGGAGAAGATGAAGGTATAGCTCTGGTCGAAACCGATCTCTTCGACCAGTTTCAGCGTGGCCTGAAAGTCCTGCTCGGTTTCGCCGGGGAAGCCGACGATGAAGTCCGAAGAAATCGTGATGTCCGGCCGCGCTTGCCTGAGCTTGCGCATCTTCTGCTTGAACTCCAGCACCGTGTGACCGCGCTTCATTGCCGCCAGGATGCGGTCCGACCCGGCCTGCACCGGCAGATGCAGATGACTGACCAGCGCCGGCGTGTCGGCATAGGCCTGGATCAGGCTGTCGTTGAACTCGACCGGGTGCGAGGTGGTGAAGCGCAAACGACCGATGCCGGGGATCTGCGCCAGAAACTGGATCAGCAGGCCCAGATCGCAACTGCCGCCGTCATTCATTGGACCGCGGTAGGCGTTGACGTTCTGGCCCAGCAGAGTGACTTCACGCACGCCCTGCCCGGCCAGCTGCGCCACCTCGGCGACCACGTCGTCGAAGGGCCGGGAGATTTCCTCGCCGCGGGTGTAGGGCACGACGCAGTAGCTGCAGTACTTGCTGCAGCCTTCCATGATCGACACGAATGCGGTCGGTCCTTCGGCCCGCGCTTCCGGCAGCCGGTCGAACTTCTCGATCTCCGGAAAGGAGATATCGACCGCCTTGGTGCCGCCGCGAACCTGCTCCAGCAGCGCCGGCAAGCGGTGCAGCGTCTGCGGCCCGAACACCATGTCGACGAAAGGCGCGCGCTTGATGATCGCCTCGCCCTCCTGACTGGCAACGCAGCCGCCGACCCCGATCACCAGCCCGGGCCGATCCTTCTTCAGCTGCTTCCAGCGCCCCAGTTGCGAGAACACCTTCTCCTGCGCCTTCTCGCGGATCGAGCAGGTGTTGATCAGGATCACATCCGCCTCGTCCTCGGCCGCCGTCAGCTCCATCCCATGCGAAGCCGCCAGCACGTCCGCCATCTTGGCCGAATCGTACTCGTTCATCTGGCAACCCTGGGTTTTGATGTAGAGCTTGCGGGGCATGGCGGGCGGCGTTGTGGGAGTTGACTGCGTATTATAGCTCACGGCCTCAGATTTAATTCTTAGGGCCCAGGGCTCAGGGCCCAGGGCCCAGAAGAGCCGTCGCGGATTCGGCACACTCATCGGGGACCTACACGGGCCTCGCCCTGCTCTTCTGGGCCCTCAGCCCTCAGCCCTCAGCCCTGCTTTTAGTCTACCAACACCCAAATTCACACAAAGTTCAGCATTCCCTGTTGGCATAAACCAATTTTTGTCAGACACTTGCCCGACCAATGTCAGAAATTGGCTCAAGACTGCCCGGGGGGACTTCCGTCATCGCCATGCGTTTTCTACTGTTGCTGATCCTGCTCAGCCTGCTGCCGGCCTCGGCGTGGGCGGGGA
>JBGTIE010000717.1:0-8240 GCA_041745855.1 Lysobacterales bacterium
GCGGCCGCGCCGCTGCCAGCAGCCAGCCGCGAGCGCTTGCTGCAGCGCTTCACCGAGGCCAGCGCGATCGCCCCGGGCGAAGTCAAGAAGGCGATCGAGGACGAACGCAGCTACCTGTTGCGGGTCACCGAAGGCGCGCGCATCGAAGGTCTGGGTGACACGCGTGTGGAAGCTGGCCAGGATCGCAGCGAGAAGGTCGTCGAGATGCTCGACAGCTTCTTCGATCGCAGCAAGCCGATGCGCTCGTTCCGTGAGGCCTACATCGAGATCACTGGCGATCGCCAGGTAACCGGACTGCTGCAGAACTGCGACCGCCAGCGCCTGCGTGAAGCGGTGGCTGGCTCGCGCTTCGCAGAGGCGGTGTCGAGCACGACCTTCGGTGACATCCTGGGCGACTCGATCACCCGCGCGATGATCCGCGAGTATGGTCAGCTGGAGTCCTACCAGGACTGGCGCTGGCTGGTCGATGTCGTGCCCGTGACCGACTTCCGCACCCAGGAACGGACGCGGATGGGCGGCTACGGCAACTTGCCGGTCGTGGCGGAAAACGGGCCGTACACGGCGCTGTCCACCCCGGGCGATGAGAAGGCGACCTACGCCGTCGAGAAGCGCGGTGGTGTCGAGACCATTTCGCTCGAGGTCATCGCCGGCGACGACGTGGGCCTGATCCGGCGCATTCCGCTGGCGCTGGCCACCTCGGCCGGCCGCACCCTGTACGAGTTCGTCTATGACTTCCTGGCCGACAACCCGACGGTCTATGACGGTGTGGCGCTGTTCCATGCGACGCACAACAACCTCGGCACAACCGCGCTGGACGCAGTCCCCTTTGCCGCCGCGCGCCTGGCGATGAAGCAGCAGGCGGAGCTGTCGTCGGCCAAGCGGCTGGGGATCACGCTGCGCCACCTGGCGATCCCCAGTGACCTGGAAGAAAAGGCCTACGACCTGTTTGTGCGGGCCAGCAACAACGACGAGACCTTCGTTCAATCGCGCAAGCCGACTGTGCACGTCGTCGACTACTGGACCGACGTGAACAACTGGTATGGGACGGCCGACAACAACCAGGTGCCGCTGATCGAGATGGGCTTTTACGGTGGCGAGGAGCCGAGCGTTTTTGTCCAGGACAACCCCACTCAGGGCTCGTTGTTCTCGAACGATCAGATCAAGTACAAGATCCGCCACATCTACAGCGGGGCGGTCCGCGACTGGCGCGGCTTCTACGGCGCGATCGTCGCCTGACCCGACGCCGTGTTGCTGCCAGACCTCGAGCAGAACGTTGATGACCTGGTTCGCGATCGCGACCAGGTCATTGGCGTTGCGGCACGCAGTACTGCGATCGCCGCCGCGCTCGAGCGTTTGTCAGCCGATGCACCCTTCGTGCGGTCGGCCGATGTCACGTCTGACGACGGTGGTCAGCGGCTTCCGGTACCGACAGGCTGGGTAAGCAACTGGAGTGAACTCAGAGGCCTGGAATACCCGCTGGGCCGCACGCCGCCGAGTTGGATCGGACTCGACGCGGCGCACATCTATCGCGGCCCGGACGATGAGGAGATCGTGCTGGTCATCTCGCTGTTCGCCGGCGACGTGGTGCGGGTGCGCTTCACTCAACCGCATGAGCTGACGGCGCTGGCGTCCACCGTGCCGGTGCGCTTCAACCGCGCGTTGGCCTGCCTGGCTGCCTCCGACTTGTGCGGTCAACTGGCGGCGCACTACGCCACCGAAGGCGAGCCCACGATCAGCGCCGACAGCGTCGATCATCAGGGCAAGAGCGGCCGCTGGCGCTCCCGAGCGCGGGATCTGGCGGCGGAGTACACGCGCATCGTGGGCACGACCCGGAGCGATGCGAACAAGCCTGCGATGGCCACCACCAGCTTTGCGTCCACCGACTCGCTGGGTCGGCGCACGCTGTTCCACCCGCCAAGCAACTGGCCGCGGCGATGAATCTGAATCTGGATCTGCATGAGCTGGCGCAGCTGGAGTCGCTGATGGCGCGGTTCCCGGCGATCGCGCGTGAGGAGATGGTCCGCGCGCAGCACTTCGCGACCATGCTGCTTCGCGGCGAGCTCGCGCTGGCCCTGCCGATCGGCGCCGGTGGGCGCAATGCAGCAGGGCTGGCCAGCAGCGTGTTCACCGAGGTTCAGACCGAGGGCGAGCAGATCATCGGCCTGGTGGCGAGTCGCTCGCCCTATGCGCCGCACGTCGAGTTCGGCACCAAGCCGCACTGGATTGGCGAAGAGGGCATCAAGGCGCTGGTCGAGTGGGCCCGGGTCAAGCTCAAGCTGAGCGACGAGAAGGCACAGAAGAAGGCCGCCTTCGCGGTGCGCGGGGCGATCGCCAAACGCGGCACCCGCGCGCAGCCGGTGTGGCGTGGCACGTATGAGGCGCAGCTCGGCAACGTTCGGCGGATCTTCGCCAATGCGATCGGCGAGATCATCCGGCGCGGTGAAGCGCAGGGTGCGACGTGAGCGTCAGCGCGATCCGTAGCGCGATAGTGGCCAACCTGTTGGCGGTGGCCGACATCGGCCGGGTGCATGCGTACCAGCGCTACGCGGTGAACTTGCGTGATCTGGCCGCACTGTACCGATCCGATGCCCATCAGCAGCTGCGCGGCTGGTACGTCACGCGGCTGGCGATGGCCGAGACCAACAACATCCAGGCGCGCACGGTGGAAGTGATCCGCTGGCGCATCTTCGGTGCGATGGCTTTGGCCGACGGCGACTCATCGGAGCTGATCTTTGATGACTTGCTCGAAGCGGTGCGCGATCGCTTCGCCAGTGACGAAACCCTGGGCGGCAGCGTGGATCAATGCAGTGAGCCAGGCGGCGATGGCGAGACCGGCCTGCAGATCGATGAGCTGGGCCCGGCCACCTTCGCCGATGTTCTTTGCCACACCGCGCGCTGTTCGCTGCTGACCGTTCGTTACCTCGACAGGAGTATTCCATGACACCCGCACAACGCAAGGCGCTCTTCCGCGGCCGACCGGCCAACGGTGGCACGCGCATCCGCGACAAGGACGGCAAGGTGGTGCAGCTAATCGAAGGCACCAAGTCGCATGAGGAACAACTCCCGAAGGCCCCGGCCTCGAAGTCGCCACCGGTGGCGGCTGAGGGCAGCACCAGCGGCACGGAAGCCGCTGGTGCGGGGCCAGTTTCCGGCGCTACGCGTCGCGGCAAGGAGTAATCCATGACCATTCGCACCAAGAACCGCACGCTCTTTGCCAAGACCGAGGCGGTCTACAAGACTCCTGAAGCGCTGGTCGCCGCTGACGCGATCCGCACCACCGGACTGACCATTCGCCCGTTCAATGCCAAGGGCATCGATCGCAACCTCGACGGCCCGGCCTTCGGCTCCACCGGCAAGATCCACACCGGTGCGCACGTGGTCATCGAGTTCGACGTGGAATGGACCACCTCGAGCACCGCCGGCACGGCGCCGCCCTACGGCCATCTGTTCCAGGCTTGCGGCATGTTCGAGGACATCGTGGCGGTGACCTCGGTGACCTATACGCCGCTGTCGACCGCGCTGAACAGCGAGACGATGTGGTTCCAGCTCGATGGTCAGCGCCATGCCGCGACCGGTTGCCGCGGGACCTGGACGATCAAGTTCGACAGCCAGGGCATTCCGTATTTCCACTTCGTCTTCACCGGCATCTATATCGCGCCGTCGACGACAGCCGACATCGCGCCGGACTGGACCGGTTGGCTCACGCCCCGGCCGGTGAGCTTCGCCCACACCCCGACCTTTACCCTGCATGGGCTGGCCTCGGTGTTCACGAAGTTCTCGTTCGACTTCGGCAACGACGTGCAGTACTTCGACAATCCGGGCGAGGAACAAGTGGAGATTGTCGGTCGGATGGCCAAGGGCAGTGTCAGCCTGAAGGCGCCGACGCTGGCGACCAAGAACTACTTCGAAACCGCCCGGGCCGACACGATCGGCGATCTGATCCTGGTCCATGGCACGACGGCCGGCAGGATCATCACGCTGGACTCGGACACGGTCCAACTGCTGGAGCCCAACTATGGCGACGATCGAGGCCGGGCCACGATCGAGGCCAACCTGGACTTCCAGCGCGACGTCGCCGACGACGAGATGGCCCTGATATTTACCTGACCGTTTCCCAACCGGCGCAATGCCGGACGCTCTGCCCGCGCCCCCCGGGAGTTTCATCCACCGCTCCCTACGAGGCAGAACGATGTTCATTTTTGACGATACCAAGAAAACCCGCTGGTTCCCGGTGCAGGTGGAGTTGTTCACCGACGCCGGCCGCAAGCGCACCTTCAACTTCGACGCCGAGTTCGAGATCACGACTCAGACCGAGGTCAACGAGCTGATCCGCGCCGGCACGCCCGACGTGGAACTGGCCAGCCGCAAGCTGGTGGGCTGGCGCGACATCCAGCTGCCGGATGGCGGCCAACTGGAGGTCAGCGACGAGAACCGTGCGCGCCTGGTGGAAGCGCCGGGCGTGGCCCGTGCGGTGATCAAGGCGTGGATGAAGTCGGTGGGCGTGGAGGCAAAAACCTAGCCCTCACGCGAGCAGCCCAGTGGTGGGCCAAGGGCTGTCCGGGGTCCGACCTTGATGAGCATTTGGCGCAACTGCGCGATGAGGGCTACTGCGATGAGGCGATCGCGCTGGAACGGGCCGAAGGCATGCGGCTGCTAGAGGACGGCCGCATCGAGCGCGAACTGTGGCCGGTGGTGGCGGTATTCGCCGGCTGCAGCTGGACCTACACCTCACGCGGGCTGGCCGGCGCGGTGCCCACCGGCATCAGCAGTCAGGAGATCGAGAGCACCGCGCGCGTGCTCGGCATACCGCGAAAGGACTGCCCGGTCCTGTTTGGCGGGGTGCGCCGAATGGTGAACGCCGCCCTGCCGTTGCTGCAACCCAAGGAGGGGTGAGTGGCCAATGAGCTGAACATCCGCCTGGTACTCGACGGCGACCAGTTCCGGGCCGAACTTCGCAACTCGTCCGGCGAAGTGCAACGCTTCGCCGCGGCCTCGCGCGACAGTGCCGAACAGGCCAGCACTGCCTTCGCCAGTACCCGCAATGCGGTGACTCAGCTGCTGGCGGTGGTCGGCGGAACCGCCGCGGTGGTGAGCTTTTCGCGCGCCTTCATCGACGCGGCCGACGTGCAGGGGCGGATGGAGTCGCAGCTGCAGCGCGTCAGCGCCAGCCAGTCCGAGTACAACCAGGTGCTGGCCCGGGTGCGGCAGATCGCCGACGACGCCTATGTGTCGGTCAACGCGGTGTCGGACATCTATATCCGCGCGATCGAGCCGATGCGCCAGCTCGGCCAAACCACCGAGGACACCCTCAACCTGACCGAGGCCATGTCGCTGGCGCTGGTGGTCTCCAGCGCCACCGCCGAGCAGCAGCAGAGCGCGATCAGCGCCCTCTCCAAGGTCATGCAGGTGGGCAAGGTCAGCATGGACGAGTTCACGTCCATCGTGACTGCCTCACCGAGATTCATGGAAGCACTCGAGGCGGCGCTGGGCAAGACCCGGGCCGAGCTGATCGAGATGGTCGGCGCCGGCGAGCTGACCGCGGCGCAGATCAGCAAGGTGTCCAGCCAACTCGAGCTGCTGCGCGACGAAGTCGAAGCCATGCCGACCGAACTCGTCGACGCGATGGTGCGGCTGCGCAACGAGTTCCAGGCATGGGCTGGCGACGTCAATGCGCAGTATGGGATCACCACCAAGCTGGTGGCTGTGGTCGAGTTCCTGACTGCGAACCTGGACACGCTGGCCACGGCGGCTATCGTTCTCGCAACCGTGTTGTCGGCCCGTCTGGCTTCTGCAGCCATCCAGGTCACCGCGGCTTTCGTCGGCAAGACGCTGGCCGCGCGCGCGCTGGCGATCGAGATGGGCATCACGGCCGCGGCGGCGGGCACGCTCCGGACCGCACTGCTGGCAATGGTCGGCGGGCCCATCGGTGCGGCGATTCTGGGCGTTGGCGCGCTGACTTATGGCCTGACTACCGCGGCGTTGGCCACGATCGAACAAGCCACCCGGGTCGACCGGTTGGTCGAGTCACTTGATGCGCTGGCGGAGCGCAGCATGGACATCGAGCTGCGGATCCAGCTCGACATGCCGGTCGAGGCGTCAGAAATTGAGGCCCAGCTGGCCGCAGTGCGCGCGAAGTTCGACGAGTCCGCGCAACTGGCCGAGCAGCTGCAGCGTGAGGTTGACGGACTTGGCGACAGCTTCTGGAAGACCGCGCAGACCATCGATCGATACAACGCCAAGCAAGCCGAGTTGAGCGAGCTCAAGCAGCGCAACTCCAACATGTTCCGGCAGATGATCCGGCTGGTCGAGCAGCTCGACCAGGCGCAGCAGCGCGCCGCGCAGAACGCCGCGGTCACCGCCGGCGTCAAGGCGCTGATGGAGGAGACCGAAAAGCAGGTCGCCGCGCTCAACCGCCAGGCGCAGGCGCACCGGCTTGGCGCCGTTGAGATGGTCGAGTACGACCGCAAGCAGCGGCTGCTGGCGGAGGCCAAGAAGGCAGGCCGGGAGTTGACCGAGGCCGAGACCGCGGCGATCAACGAGCAGTTCAGCGCACTGGCCGAGGCCACAGCGCAGACGGAAGCCGCACGGCAGGCGAAGGAAGCCGGCACAGCGGCAGCCAGGCGCTACAGGGAAGAACAGGAGAAGGCGGCCGAGGCGTCCAAGGCGCTGGCCGAGGCCCAGCTGGCCAACCGGCGCGCTGTCGATGATCTGGCCGCTGAACTGTCCGGTGACATGGCTCAGGCGATGCTCAAGCACGAGCGCGCGGTGGAGGATGTCACCGAGGCCTATCACGCCGGCGAGATCAGCCTGGCCGACTATGTCCGCGCACTGGATTTGCTGGAGCAGCGGCGCAGCGCCGATGAACGCGCGATCGACGCGCAACGTAATGCCACGGACAGCCTGCTGGCCGAACTCGATGCCGAGATCGCCGCGGTCAGCATGACCGCCGAGGCGCGCGATCGCCACAACGTCTCGATGCAGTTCGAGTTGGCCATGCGCCAGGCGATCGCCGAGGCGCGCAAGGCGGGCGAGGACATCGACGACGCCGAGATGGAGCGACTGCTGGCGCTGGCCAAAGCGCGCGCCGACGCCTTTGTTGATGCGAAGAAGCTGGCCGAGGAATCCCAGGCCGCGGCCGCCGCCGGACAGCAGGCCTGGACTCGCTTCGCCGGCGATCTGGTCACCGCGATGCGGGGCGGAATGAAGGGCGTCAAGGACCTGTTCCGCGACATGTTGCGGGATCTGGTGGCACAGCTGCTGCAGTCGCAGATCCTGCGTTTGATGAGCAGCGTCTTCGGCGGCAGCATGCCGGGGCTTTCGCTTGCGGCCAGCACGGGTGCGCCGACATCGCTGCTGGGGAGCTTGTTCAGTGGCGGTGGCGGTGGCGGCTTCAGTCTCGGCGGGCTGGGCGGCGGCTTCGGCTCGATGCTCTCCAGCGCTGGCGGCTTCCTGAGCCAGTCATCGATGTTCCAGGGCGCGGGTCTGCTCGGCAGTGTCGGAAACTTCGGTGGTGGCCTGGCTGCTGCCGGCGCCAACATGAGTGGGGCCGGCTTCTTCGGCTCAATGGGCGGCAACATCGGGCAGGCCTTTGCGAGCTTTGGCAGTGGCTCGATCGCGGCCGGCCTCGGCCAGATCCTGCCCGTGATCGGTCAGATCCTCGCCATTGCCACTCTGATCGACAAGGTCAGTGGCGGCAAGCTGTTCGGCACCAGCTATCGCCCAGAGTCCACCGAGACCGCGTTGTCGATCGGCGACGAAGGCGGCAGTGCCTCTGCGAGCCTGACAGAAGTGCGGCAGCGATCGCTTTTCCGGGGCCGCAAGTGGCGCACCAGCGACATCGATCCTGGCAACGAAGCGGCGCAGGCTGCGCAGGCATTGTTCAGTGCGGTTGAGCAGGTCATGGTTTCGGCCGCCCAAGCGCTGCAGAGCGAGGTGCCCGGAGTCATCGATGCGAGCATCAGAACACTCGTTGAGTATGACAAGAAGGGAAACGAAACCTCGCGGAAGATTTTGGTCGATGTCCTGGGGCGCACCTGGGAAGAAGCCACGACGGAAGCCGCAGCTACCCGGATCACCGCTGAAGCACTGATTCAGACGATCGACTCGGCGCTCGGTGGGATTGCTGAGCAAGTGGCCAGCTCTCCGGGGATCGCCGAGGCACAGGCGGCCGGCGCCGCCGCCGGCGGCCGCCTGGGCGAAGAGTTCGGCAGGCACTACCACAAGAGTGCGCAGGCAGCGAC
>JBGTIE010000718.1:0-1750 GCA_041745855.1 Lysobacterales bacterium
CGCGCTCGGACTGGGCGTTGCTGGAGCTGAGCCAGCCCAATGCGACCGGGCTGGATCTGCACTGGGCCGGCTGGGACCGGCGCGGTGTGGGGACCTCGGTGGTCGATTGCCTGTCGCCCCCGCTCGGTGCCGATCCCAGCCAAACCCTCGGCCTGTGCTCGACCATCCATCACCCGGGCGTCGACGAAAAGCGCATCACCTTCGTTGATCGCAACTTTCAGCAGGGCAATATTTCCAGCGCCAGCGGCGTCCACTGGCACTCCTTCTGGGCCGGCTCCACCCCAGGCAATTCGCCGCCGGTGCTGCCGAATATCCCCGCTCCGGTTCCGAATCCGGTGCCCAACGGCGTAACCGAGCCTGGTTCCTCGGGCTCGCCGTTGTACAGCGCTGATCGCCGCATCATCGGTGTGCTCAGCGGTGGCCCGGCGGCCTGCGGATCGACCGGCGGCAATCTGTCCGACTTCTACGGCGCCCTGTTCCACGCCTATGAGGGCGCTGGCGTCGGCGCCGATTGCAGCACCACCCCGCCATTGGCGACAACCTGCATGCGACCCTATCTGGATCCAGCCGGTCTGAACCCCGAGTTCATCGACGGCATCGGCGAGTGCGATCCGCCCGAGCCGCCGACCGGCCTGAGTGCGGTGGCCAACGGCGACAACCGTATCGATCTGGCCTGGACCGCCTCGGCCACCGCCGAGCGCTACACGATTTCGCGCGCTTTGGGCAGTTGCCCGGCCAGCGGCTACACGATCATCGCCAGCAATGTGCTGGGGACCAGCTTCAGCGATCTGGACGTGTCTGGCAACGCGACCTATTCCTATCGCATCAGCGCGACCGACGACGATCAGCCCTGCACCTCGGGCTTCAGCAGCTGCGTCGATGCCACCGCCACCGGCATCTGCACGCTCGGTCCGGAGTTCGCCGGTGTGGGCTCGGCGCAGAGCGCCGGGCAAACCGACTGTGCGGTGAATCTGGCCTGGCAGCTAGCCAGTTCGGGCTGTGGTGCCCAGCCGCCGACCTACAGCGTGTTCCGCTCCCTGTTGCCCGACTTCGTACCCTCGGCCGGCAACGAGATCGCCAACTGTGTCGACACGATCGTTTTCAACGACCCCGACGTCGAGTTCGGCAGCCAGTACTACTACATCGTGCAGGCCGAGGACGAGACCGCCAATGGATCAGGCAGCTGCAATCTGGGCAATGTCGACGGCAATCTCGTTCGCCGCAGCGCGAGCCCCGCTGGACCGGACCAGATCGGTTTCAACGACGACATGGAGTCGGGCTCGGCAAACTGGAACAGCAGCGGCAGCGGCGGCGGTGCCGCCTGGGCGATCGTCACCAGCGCCAGCAATTCACCGACGAGGTCATGGTTCGTCGCCGATCCAGGTAGTGTCTCGGACTGGCGTCTGGCGATGGTCAACGGGATTCCGATTCCGACCGGTGTTCCGGCGACACTGAGCTTCTGGCATCGCTATGCCACTGAGACCAACTGGGACGGCGGCGTGCTGGAGTACTCGACCGACGGCAGCAACTGGTTCGACATCCTTGCCGGCAACGGCACAGGCATTCCGGCCAACGCCGGCCGCTTCAGCGCCGGGGGCTATGTCGGCGCGCTCAACAGCAGCGGCAGCAACCCGCTACGCGGCCGACAGGCCTGGCATGGCAGCAACGGCGCCAACTTCACCCGGGTCGAGGTCAACCTGGCCGACTTCGGCGGCACTACGGTCCGCTTCCGTTTCCGTTCCGGCAGTGA
>JBGTIE010000719.1:0-2720 GCA_041745855.1 Lysobacterales bacterium
GGCGGACTCAGGTCTGCGGCCGGGTCGGCCAGGCCCGGCTGCTCGCGAGCCAGCCAACCGTAGAACTGGCGCAGCGTCGAAACCAGCCGGGCCGCCGAACGCGGCTTGCCGCCGCCGGCCAGCCGTTGCCCCAGATAGGCCAGCAGGTCGACCTGGTCAGCCTGTTCCAGCTGCTTCTCCCGACCCAGCAACCACGTCGCCAGCCCGCGCAGGTCGGCGCCATAGCTCCCCAGCGTCGCCCGGCTCAAGCCGCGCTCGGCCCAGATCTGATCGAGAAAGCGGTCGATGATGGGCGGGTTGGGCATGCGGCGAGCATATCTCCTGGAGCATGGCTGAGGGCTGAGGGCTGAGGGCTGAGGGCTGAGGGGTCAGAAGAGCAGGGCCCAGGGCTCAGGGCCCAGGGCCCAGCAGAGCTACAGGCTTGCACGTAGGATGTCGGTGAGCTCAGCGAACCGTCGGGGTCGGGGTCGGAATCGGTATCGGAATCGATCCTTGCCCGGCGTATCCGACTGCTTCCTCGTGAACCTTGCAGCAACGACGCCCTGCGTTGTCAGTATCACCATGATCCAATCGAGTGCGCGATACACCCTGACGACGTTGTTGGTGACTGCCCGGTACACGGCAGTCGTTGCTGGCCAAACCCCATGCCGCTCTCGATCCCGATTCCGATTCCGACCCCGACCCCGACTCCAGGCGTCGCATCGCTTGAATCGCGCCCTTGGGCCCTCGCTCCGGATGGTTCGCCGAGCTCACCGACATCCTTTGCGGGCCAATCGACACCCTCAGATTCCTCCCGCATCCTTCCCCAACAACACCGTCACGGTCCCGGACCACAGATCGTGCAGAGCCTGCCGGTCGGCGCGGAAGGGGCAGCTGAGGAAGCCGATCAGCGGAATGCCGAGCAGCCCGCCCAGCGCTACCCGGCGCAGCAATGCCGCCATGGCGGGACGTTGGCCGGTCGGGTCGGTGAGCCGCAGGCTCCATGCCCGCATGCCCAGGGTCTGGCCACCGTGGCGCCAGGAAATCAGAAAATACGCCGCCACCAGCAACAGCAACCACAGCTGGAACAGCGCATTGCCCGCCGCCACGGCATTGCCGCCCGTCAGTGGCAGCACCAGGAAGGAGCCGACGAACAGGATCGCCAGCACGACCAGGGCGTCGTAGATCCAGGCCAGCAGACGGCGCCAGAGCGGGGCGTGATGGGCGATGCGCATCGTGGGATCTTAGCCCGGATGCGAGCGCAGGCTGAAGGCTGCCCGTATGGCCGGGTGCGAGTACCGCGATGCTGAGTACGAGTACGACACCACTGCTCAGATTGCTCCGAACTGGCGCGGAAACATCGGTTTGACTCGCACCCTGTATGGCCAGTCCGAGTAACTTTGCGCCGACCACACCGAAGTGGTCAATTGACCCACGCGCACCACACTTGTACAGTGTTCCGGTACAAAACTGGACGCACCGACATGTTCATCGAAACCACCTACAGTCAGGCAAGAGCAGAATTGGCGTCGCTGATGAATCGCGTGACCGATGATCGGGAAGTCGTGGTCGTGAAGCGTCGAGGCCATTCGGCCGTGGCCATGATCGCGGCCGATGAACTCGCGAGCTTGATGGAAGCCGCGCACTTGCTGCGTTCTCCGGCCAACGCCGAACGTCTGCTGGCGGCTCTGGGTCGATCCAGACGGAACGAGGGTACTGCCAGTACCTTGGCTGCATTGCGCAAGGACGTAGCCCTTGACCCGTAAGGATCCCCAACGGCTCGCCGTCTTCGATCCGTCCTTTATCGAGGACTTGCGCTACTGGGTCGAGACCGACCGACGCACTGCCAGGCGTCTGCTGTCCCTGGTTGAGGCCATCTTGCGAGATCCCTTCGCGGGCATCGGCAAGCCCGAACCTCTCAATTACCTCGGAAGTGGCGTCTGGTCACGCCGACTGACACAAGAGCACCGCTGCGTCTACCTGGCCACGCACGACCGCGTCGACTTCCTGCAAGGGCGCTACCACTACTGAAGCCCCGCGGGCTGGCCGAGCCCTCACGGCTACCGGTTGACTTGAAGCCGGCGCGCCAACAGACTTCTGGAACTGATGCGGTTCGCGGAGCTCACCGACATCCTACGCGCAAGCCCGTGGCTCTGCTGGGCCCTTGGCCCTCGGCCCGGCTCTTCTGACCCCTCAGCCCTCGGCCCTCAGCCCTGCTCCAATCACAGCTCCACCCGCACCCCCACGTAGGCCGTCCGCGGCAGGCCGGGGCGGGCGCCGCTGGGGCGGCGGGCGGCGACGTATACTTCGTCGAGCAGATTGTCGATCTTGCCGAACAGCGCAACACTGGGGTTGAAACGGTACTGTGCCGACAAGTCCAGCACCCAGCGCCGATCGGTGCTGGTGGCAGGTTCGATCGATCCGCTACCGGCCTGGGTTCGGGCTCGGTCGGCGTAGTTGGCGCTGATCGCGGTGCTCCAGACCTCGCCCTCCAGACCGGCTTCGAGGAACATCTGGTGTTCGGGCAGATAGGGCAGCTCGTCGCCGCTGCTGACCGTGCCCCATTCGCCGAAGCTGCTGAGGAAGCTGTTGCGGAATTCACCGCGGGTGTAGGTGTAGGCGGCACGCAAGGGAATGCTCAACCCGCTGCTGCCGAACTTGCTGACGACATAGCCGACCTGCGCTTCGACGCCGTAGACGCGCACTTCGCCACCGTCGAACTGGTCGCCGACCGTGCAGCC
>JBGTIE010000720.1:0-3718 GCA_041745855.1 Lysobacterales bacterium
GTCAAGCCGTTGGAGGCCGCCTCCGACCGTCTGGCGCGCGCTTTCTCCCCGGTCTCTCATCTGCATTCGGTGGTTGATACGCCCGAGCTGCGCAGCGCCTATCTTGCCGCGCTCGAGCAGATCACCGCCTACTCGGCCGAGCTGGCCCAGCACCGCGGCCTGTATGAACGCTTTGAGCAGGTCTCCAGACAGCCGGCGATGGCCCGGCACAGCGCCGCCGAGCGGGCCGTGCTGAACGACGCCTTGCGTGACTTCCGGCTCGGCGGGGTCGCGCTGGAGGAGCCCGCGCGCAGTCGCTTTCGTGCGATCAGTACCGAGCTGGCCCGGTTGCAGGCCGAGTTCGAGCAGGCCGTCTCCGACGCCAGCGACGCCTGGACGCTGCATCTGGAAACCCCTGAGCGGCTGGCCGGGATTCCGGACAGTGCGCTGGCCGGCATGCGTGAAGCGGCCGAGCAGCGCGACCTGTCCGGCTGGCTGCTGACCCTGAAGGCACCGAGCTATCTTGCCGTGATGACCCATGCAACCGATCGCGAGTTGCGCCAGACGCTCTACACCGCCTACCAGACCCGCGCCTCCGACCAGGGCCCGGACGCGGGCCGCTTCGACAACAGCACCCGGATGGCGCAGATCCTCGACCTCCGGCATGAGGCTTCGACGCTGCTCGGCTTCGCCAGCGCGGCCCATCGCTCGCTGGAAACCAAGATGGCGCAGGAACCGCAAACGGTGCTCGATTTCCTGCACGATCTGATCGCTCGCGCGCGCCCGGCCGCCGAGGCCGAAATGGCTGAACTGCGCAGCTTCGCGGCGGCCGAACTGGGGCTGTCGGAATTGCGGACCTGGGACGTCACATTCGCCGCCGAACGGCTGAAGGAACGCCGCTACCAGCTCAGCGACGAGGAGCTCAAGCCCTATTTCCCGATGCCGCAGGTGCTGCAGGGATTGTTCGGTCTGTGCGAAGAGCTGTTTGGCCTGAGCATCACCGAGCGCCCGGAGGTGGCGACCTGGCACGCCGAGGCGCGCTATTACGAAATCCGCGAGGGTGATCGCCTGCGCGCCGGTTTCTATCTCGACCCCTATGCCCGCCAGGCCAAGCGCGGTGGGGCCTGGATGGATGTCTGCGTCAGTCGCTCAAGCTTCGCCAGCGAGCGCATCCCGGTCGCCTACCTGACCTGCAATTTCGCCCCGCCCACCGCCGGCAAGCCGGCGCTGCTGGTATTCCAGGAAGTCCTGACGCTGTTTCACGAGTTCGGTCATGGTCTGCACCACATGCTGACCGAAGTCAGCTGGCCGCGGGTCGGCGGCATCGGCGGGGTCGAATGGGACGCGGTCGAGTTGCCGAGCCAGTTCCTCGAAAACTTCTGCTGGGAACGGCGGGTGATGGACCGGATCGCGCGCCATGTCGATAGCGGGCAGGCACTGCCGCAGGCGCTGTACGACAAGCTGCTCGCCACCCGCCACTACCACGCCGGTCTATGGCTGGTCCGGCAGCTCGAGTTCGCCCTGTTCGATTTTCGGTTGCATCTGGAACACGATCCGGCCCGGCCCGCACGCATTTATCCGCTGCTGGAAGAGGTGCGCGACCAGGTCGCGGTCATCCGACCACCGGAATGGGCTCGCTTCCCCCACAGCTTCGGCCACATCTTCGCCGGCGGCTACGACGCCGGTTACTACAGCTACCTGTGGGCCGAAGTGCTCTCGGCCGACGTCTTCGCCGCCTTCCGCGACGAAGGCGTGGTCGACCCGGCCAGTGGCGAGCGCTTCCGCCGCGAAGTCCTCGCCGTCGGCGCCTCCCGCCCGGCGCTGGAATCCTTCATCGCTTTCCGCGGCCGCGAACCGGCACTGGAACCGCTGCTGGAGAGCTATGGGCTCGCGGCTTGAGTGCAACGCGGTCATGGGCTGCGTCGGGCTTGTGGGGCCTTTCGGTTGAGGGGCCAGGGCATAGGGGCCAGGCGCCTTAGTCGGGCAATTTCTCCAGGGGATCGCTAAATGCGATACCGAGCGCCGCGAAGTGCCTGGAATTACACGTAAGCAAGACCAGACCGTGGGCAACTGCTATCGCGGCGATGGCCACATCGGCAAAGCCCGGATGCCGGCCATTGGCGATCGCCTGGTCCGACAATTCACCCGCAATCCGTCCTGCGCGAACATCAAATGGCAGCAAGCGATCACTGCCCTTGTCGAGCAAGGCGTTCAGCCAACGCGTCAGCGCTTCGGCGCGCCCAGTTCCACCAGTGCGACGCAGCTTGCAGATGCCCTGCTCAACCTCCGCCACCGTAATCGCCGAGATATAGAGCGAATCGTCGTGTTCGCGAATCCACTGTGTCAGCGCCTCGCCGGTCGGGGGCCTTCCAGGTGCAAGTAATGAAAGTACCGAAGTGTCAAGCAGGTAGCCCGAACTCACAACTCAATCTCGCGCGGCGGCGTCTCGTCCCGCTCGAACAGGGCGTCGCCCGGGTATGCCAGCAACAGATCTGCAAACGACGGTTGCTCGGTCGCGTACAGGCGCAGTCCGTCTGCAACAGGCACGAGGACCGCGGCCGCGCGACCGTGGCGAGTGATCATCGTGGGTCGACCATGCTCAGCAGCCTCGACCAGTGCCGAGAATTTGGCTTTGGCATCGCGAATCTGGATGGAATGCACAGCCGACTCCGAAAGTGACTACATGGAGTCATGTTAGGATGAGGGCTTGACTGCGTCAATGCGTGATTGGAGGAACCGGGCGAATCTACTAGCCCGGATGTTTCATAAACCTACTACTGCGGCCGCCGATCATCACGCCGTGGCGCGGTTTGCTCCCGTTTGTCGGCTCAACGTAGAGCGAACTACGCCTTCACCGCCAAACAGTCCGCGAACCGCACCACGACGCGCCCTCGGCGGCCTCGCGACGAACGTTCATGAAACATCCGGGCTAGGTGCAGGTGTTGGCCTTCTCGGCGAGCGAGGACACACAAGCTTTCCCCTCATCTGTCGACGCGGCCACCGGCGCGAACATATCCCGCGGCGATAACCGCGACACCAAGCGCGCCGGGACCGCGCTACTGCGACCCGGATCTGCACCGCGCTCGCAGGCGGTTCGGTTGCGTCAGTGCGCGACGGGCCGTCCCTCCTCATCCAGCACCACCACCTCGCCCCAACCCAGCTCGCGCAGCTGACTTTCGATCTGGCTGCGGTCGCCGACCACCAGCCAGATGAAGTCGTCAGGCTGCATGTAGCTGCGGGCGGCGGCGCTGACCTCATTCAGGGTCAGCGCTTCCAGCCGCTGGGTAGTGGTGGCGACCCAGTCCAGCGGTCGGTCGTAACGCAACATGCCCTGTAGCACGCCGCTGACGGACCCGGCGGTCTCGAAGCTCCCTGGCAGGCCGCGGACTTCGTTGGCGACGATCTTGCTCAGCTCCTCCTCAGTCGGCGGCCGCTCACCGATGATCTGCGCCAACTCGCGCTGCATCTCGACCAGCGAATCGCCGCTGCGCGGGGTTTCCACCTGCGCGTACAGCATCAGCGGGCGCGGCCCCAGGGCATTGCTGGCGAAGGCATAGGCGCCGTAGGACCAGTGCTTGTCCTCGCGCAGATTCATGTTCAGGCGCGACGAGAACATCCCGCCGAGGACATTGACCGCCGCCTCGATGGCGGTTTCGTCGGCGCTACCGGTCGCCGGCAACAAGCGGCCGGCGAGCAGCAAGGACTGCGGCGCGCCGGGCCGGTCGATCAGATGCAGGCG
>JBGTIE010000721.1:0-9550 GCA_041745855.1 Lysobacterales bacterium
TCGACCGGCTCGATCTGGCCCAGCGCCACGCCCAGTTCGGTGGCGAATTCGCGATGCAACGAAATCAACGCCTCAGCCAGTCCGGCACGCTCGCCAGCACTGGCTGCGATCAGCGCCTTCAACCGGTCGGTCACACCCGACACTGCCGACACCACCAGCAGCACCGCCAGCCCTTCTTCGCGGCGCGTCCGTGCCAGCTCGGCAATCGTGCCCCAGCGCGCCTTCGTCGACACACTGGTACCTCCAAACTTCAGTACGACCCAGTCCATGCCCGAATCCGTCCGCGCCCCATGCTGCAGTGCGGCAACAGATTAGCAGGAGCGCCGGGGTGAGGCGCGAGGAAGATCAAGGGCAAAAAGATTTCAACACGAAGGACACAAAGGACACAAAGGAGAGCAGGAAGAAAAGGTCCTGCGGGTGCGAATCAAAGCGATGCTTCCGCGCCGGTTCGGAGCAATCTGAGCAGTGGGTTCGTACTCGTACTCAGCATCGCGGTACTCGTACTCGTACTCGAAGCCATCACGCTGCTTTCGAGTACGAGTACGAGTACGAGTGCGAGTACGAGTACGAGTACGAACAGGATAGTCGGCGATAGCCGATGTCCGCCGCAAACGCCCTCACCCAACATGAATTTGAATCGCGCCCGAAACCTCCTTCCTGCCGCCGAGATACAGTCAACCGGGCTAACATCCCCGCTTTTGGCCCGGATGCGCGACGATGCACAATCCCTACGCTGTTCCGTCCGCACTGCTGGAAGATCGGCCAGACACTGATGTCAGCGCCGCCGAGAGTCAGCGGCGCGCGCTGATCCGGCATGAGGTCCAGCTCAAGAGTGTCGGCGCGCTGTTCTATCTGGGCGGCTTCGGTCTGCTCCTTGCGCTGATTGCGGTGATTCCAGCCGGCCTCGGCAGCGCGGGAGCGGACCTGTGGGGCGTGGCCATCATCGCGATGCTTGTGGTCCTCGGTGGCTTGTACTTTGCACTCGGCTACGGCTTTCGCAGACTCCAGCCGTGGGTGCGCATTCCGGGCGGGGTCCTCACCGCGCTGGGATTGCTGTCCTTTCCGGTCGGCACTCTGATCGGCGCCTATGTGCTGTTTCTGATGTTCGGCGACAAGGGGCGCCAGGTGCTGGCGCCGGCCTACCAGGACGTCATCGCCGCCACTCCGCACGTCCGTTACGAGCGCAGCACCGGCGACTGGATCGCGCTTGGCCTGGTGGTGTTGCTGCTGGTTGGCGTGGCCGGGATGATCTTGATGGCGGTGCTGGGAGGAGCGTAGGGCTGCAAGTGACGCAAGAGCGGGGTCGGGCGACGTAGGATGTCGGCGAGCTCAGCGGACCGCATCAAGCATGGATGGCTCGAAGCAGGCCTTTGCGCGAAGCTAATGGGTGAGCCCCGCCTTCAGAATTTCAAGCAAGCGAGCCCCCTCAGCCCTCAGCCCTGGTGTCCCCTCATCCTCTGCGCTGAATCAAGGCAGCGCGGCCAGTGCCGCGCGGGCCGCGATCGTGCGCCGGTGCTCGGGGCCGAGTAGCTCAATCGACATCGCCAGTGCGGCTTCCAACTCGACCCGGGCGGCATTCACCTCACCGTGTGTGGCCAAGGCCTGTCCTAACTGGATGAGGGGCGGGACCAGTTCGGCGTGACTTTCGCCGCGCACCTGGCGAATACCAGCAATTGAGTCGCGCAGCAATTCGATACCGGCTTCTGTGTCGCCAGCCAATGCCATGGCGTGACCGCGGTCGGCTCCGGCGCGAGCCGCTTGCAGCTCCATCGCTCCGCCGCCAATCTCCAGATAGGCCCGCTCGGCGCGCAACAGGCTCTTGATCGCCCGACCGCTGTGGCCCTGATCGCGCAAAGCGATGCCAAGGTAACGTTGCGCATGAGCGACCAGCAGCGGATTCGCCTTCGGATGCTCGATCGTGGCGTGAAATGCCTGCTCAGCTCCCGCCAGATCATTCTGCCCTAGCAGATAAATGCCGTGCGAAAAACGGGCGCTGGCCAGTGGACCACTGTTCGGACCGTAAATCTGTTCCGTCAGAGCGATGCTGGATTCAAACAGGGGACCGGCCTCCGCCGCCCGACTGAGTCTGTCAAGCAATCCGGCAAGCGTGAACATGGTGTGCGCCCGCATCGGGTCACCACTGCGTCCGAGAGTTTCGAAGACCGTCATGGCCTGACGCAAACTGGCCTCGGCGAGTACATAGTCTCCAGCGTCCTCAGCAAAAGTCGCCAGATCCATTCGAGCCATCGCCGTCTGACTATGCCCTGGCCCCAGGCTCACTTCCAGCTTCGCCAATACCTTCCGCTGCAGTTCTAGCGCTGCCGGCAAATTGCGTGTTCGCCGCAGGCTGCCAGCCAGCGCCGACAGCGCCTTTGCCTCTGCTTCAATCATGCCCAATTTACCGTAACTGACCGCCGCGCGGTGCAGCAGCGGCTCGGCCAACTCGCTGCGAGAAGCGCCTTCATGAACCGTGCCGGCCGCCAGCCAGGCATTGGCTAGACGGGGGTCGTCGTCAGCCAGGCGGGGTTCCAGCAATCCCAGCGCATTATCGATCAGCGGTTGCGCGGCATCGTATTCCTTGCGGTTTGCCCGCACCTCGGCCAATCGAAGCAGGATCAGTCCCTGCAGCAACGGATCGTCACCGAGATCCTCCTTGGCCCTGCGAGCGCCCAATTCGAGCAGCGCATCGACGCTTTCAACCTGTTCGCCAGAACGGGGATCGCCGCCCCGGAACAGGCTGGTCAGGAACTCCAGACTCTGTGCCGAGCGCCGCGCCTCTGCCTCCGCCCGCTGCGCCTGCCAGAGGGCGGCGCCAAGGCCGCCGATCAAGGCGAACAGGACCACTGCCGCCGCCGTCACCGGGACGCGGTTGCGACGCAGGAACTTGCCGATCCGGTAGCCGGCGCTGTCACCGGCCGCAAGCACCGGGCGGCCGTCCAGCCAGCGTCGCAGATCTTCCGCCATGGCCGCGGCCGACGGATAACGGCGCTCGGGTTCCGGCCGCAGGGCCATCATCACGATCGCCTCCAGATCGCGCTGCAGTTCGCGCAGGAAGCGGTCACGATCGATGCCCGAGATCGTCGTAACGCTTTGGCGCAGCCGCAGGCTGGGCCGCTCGAAGGTCTCCCGGGTGACCTCCGCCGCCAGCGCCGCCAATGGCCGGTTACTGCGCTCATGCGGCAGTCGGCCGCTGAGCAACTCGTACAGCAGCAGACCCAGTGCGTAAACGTCGGTCGCGGTGCTGATCGGCCCATCGAGGATCTGCTCCGGCGCCGCATAGGCCGGCGACATTGCAGTCAGACCGGTCGCGGTGGTGTTGTCGTCGCGCTCGGGCTCGAGCAGCTTGGCGATGCCGAAATCGAGCAGATGGGCCCGCCCCATTGGATCGACCAGGATGTTCGAGGGCTTCAGGTCCCGATGCACCACCAGCCGGGACTGGGCGTAGGCCACCGCGTCGCAGACATCCAGCAGCAGTGCGACCCGCGCGCGCACGGACAGGCCACGCGCCGCCGCGTACAGGGTGATCGGCTCACCTTCGACGTAGTCCATCGCGTACCAGGGCTGGCCGTCCAGTCCGACGCCGCCATCGATGAAGCGGGCGATCCGCGGGTGCGACAGATCGGCCAGAATCCGCCGCTCCTGCAGGAAACGACGCAGCAGATCGGCGCTGTCCAGGCCGGAGCGCAGCAACTTCAGCGCGGCGCGCTGAACGAAACCTTCCTGCTCACGCTCGGCCAGCCAGACTTCGCCCATGCCACCGCGACCCAGCAGTGAACGGAGCACGAAACCGCCATAGCCCTGGCCTGTTTCGGCCTCGGTCCAGTGCCCGTCGGCGACTTCGGTGAGTGCATGACTACTCAGGCGCGGTCCGACGCCGCGCTCCAGCGCCGGATTGGTCTGCGCGTCTGCATCGAGCAGACGCTGCAGTTCGTCGGCCAGCGCTGGATCCTGCAGCCGGACCGATTGCAGCTTCAGGACGCGCTCGCTGGTCGGCAGGTCGACCAGCAGATCGAAAAGCTCGAAGGCGCGGGTCTGTCGTTCAGCCGGTGTCATCGTCGACCAGCGAGACATCGCCCAGGCGGGTCAGCAGGAAGGCGCGCGCCTTGCGCCAGTCGCGCTTGAGCGTGGTCAGCGACAGCTCCATCGCGGTGGCTGTCTCCTCCGCGCTCATGCCGGCGTAAAAGCGCAGCTCCACCAGCCGCGCCAGACGGGGGTCGATAGCCTCCAGTTCTTCCAGCGCGGCATGCACGCTCAGCACCAGTTCGGGCTGGGCGGGATCAGCAGCGACTTCGGCGACCGCCTCCAGATCCAGCACCGCAGCGCCGCTGCCGCGCTTGCTGGCCATATGCCTGCGCGCATGATCGATCGCGATCTGGCGCATCACCCGCGCCGCGACGGCATAGAAATGCTGACGGTCCTTCAACCCCAACGCTTCGGGTCGACCGAGTCGAAACCAGGCTTCGTGGACCAACGAGGTGTCACCAAAACCGCCGCCCTGACCCTGCCGCACCTGCCGCGCCGCCATCCGCCGCAGGTCCTGGTAGACGCTGGCAAACAGCTGCTCGGCCGCCTTTGCGTCGCCATCGCGCGCCTTGCCGATCAACTCGGTCAGTTCAGCCAACGACCGCTCCGTGATTCCTGAGGGTGCGGCCATTGTCCATGATCCGCCGCTGCAGTGGGTATTCTAGTGGCTCGAAGTGGGCCCGACGACACAGAGTCAGGGCCCAGGGCACAGGGCACAGGGCACAGGGCCCAGAAGAGCCGCGGCCTGGTGCGTAGGAAGTCGGTGAGTTCCACGAACCGCATCTTTGAGGGCACAGGACCCAGGGCACAGGGCCCAGAAGAGCCGCGGCCTGGTGCACAGGATGTCGAGGGAGTCGGGTGGGAATCGGAGTCGGGGTCGGGGTCGGAATCGGAATCGAAGGCGGCATGAGAACGGCGTCGGAGTACCGCCGCACTCGCAGACAGTAGCCGTGGCCATGCTGACATCGCAGGGGGGCGATGCTCTACAGTTCATGTCGCGGCCGTCGGATCCGCCGGGCAAGGATCGATTCCGATACCTATTCCGACCCCGACCCGGAAGGTGAGCTGCACCCACAAACACTTCACCCCGAAACTGCTCAACTTCGGGAACCATGCAAACATGACCCTTCAGGAGTCCCAGCAATGAATCTCAGTGCCCTGCTCAGCATCGCCGGAATGAGCGTGCTGTCCGCCCAGGTGGTCGCCGCCGACTGCGCACCCTTGCTGCAGCACGCTTACCGGCCCCTGGCGGCCAAGGCCGATGCGGCGCCGCTGTGCGATCTGTATGCCGGCAAGGTGCTGCTGATCGTCAACACCGCCAGCAAATGCGGCTTCACCCCGCAGTACGAAGGCCTCGAGGCGCTCCACGCCAGCTATGCCGACAAGGGCCTGGCGGTGCTCGGCTTTCCGGCCAACGATTTCATGGGTCAGGAACCCGGCACCGAAGAGGAGATCCGCGAGTTCTGCACGCTGACCTACGGCGTCAAGTTCCCGATGTTCGAGAAGGTTCAGGTCACCGGCGATGAGGTCACCCCGCTCTACCAGGCCCTCGCCGAAGCCGGCGGCGGACCGCCGCAGTGGAATTTCCACAAGTATCTGGTCGGCCGCGATGGCCAGGTCATCGCGGGCTATGGCAGCCGAGTAAAGCCGGATGATATGGAATTGGTTTCTGCGATTGAGCGGGCGTTGGCGGCGGAGTGAGCAGGAGCAGTTCCAGTGGGCAATCCAGTCCGCTTCCGACTCGAAATCTGCTGCAATCGACCCGCCAGTGCCAGGTCCATGCACAGCGCTGAAAGCTCGATGGCCCGGTCCAGGCGGTCGGCCATCAGGGCCAGCTCGGCTTCGCTGTAGCGGCGCTCAGAAACGTTCATGCCAGTTCCCGTAGCCGGCGCCAGTGTCCGCGACAGCATCGTCGTCGAGCAATCGGTCAAGCATCGTCGGCAGAGCCGAATCGAGGGTAGCCGCGTCGCCTCGCAACGCTGACAGGTCGAGCGCCGACCTGTGCAGCGCAATCAAGGCCCGGGCATCGGCCCAGTCATTCGGTCGATCCGGGTTGTCCACGTGGGCCATCAGCTTCATCAGGATGAGGACATCGACCGGCACCACCGGTACGTCCCGCCCGTGCCATCGCAATGGCTGACGGTTGGCGCTGGCAATGCTGCGCTGGCCCAGCGGACCGCTGCTGTAGAGCAAATCGACGCGCTCGAGTAGCTGCGGCAGCTCGGCCAACAGCTGACGCTGGTAGCGGGCAATCCCGGGCAGGCGCTGGGCGCAGTTGTAGCCCAGCGAACGCAGCACCCGATCGGCGGCGTCCTGATCGGCAAGGCGCAGCAGCGCATCGATGTCGCGCGTGGCGCGCTCATGACCATGAATCGCAACTGCAAACGCCCCGGCAATCGCAAACGGTACGCCCGCGTAGTGCAAAGCCTCCACCAGTTCCAGCAGTGACTGCCGCAGGCGGTCCGGGGTGATGTTCATGTCCGTAGTCTAGACCGTTGGTGAGCGGAGCCGCACAACGTTCAGGGCTGAGGGCTGAGGGATCAGAAGAGCAAGGGCCCAGGGCACAGGGCCCGGAAGAGCGCCGGTGATGCACGTAGGATGTCGGTGAGCTCAGCGAACCGCATCAATGGTCTGTCATACCTCATACCCTCCTCCTGAAGCCTGAAACGTAGGGGTGCGAGCCGAACTGATGTTGCGGCGCCGGTTCGGAGCAATCTGGGGCAGTGGGGTCGTACTCGTACTCAGCATCGCGGTACTCGTACTCGTACTCGATGCCATCACACCGCTTTCGAGTACGAGTACGAGTACGAGAAGGATCGTCGGCGAGAACCCTAGCCCAACATCAGTTTGACTCGCACCCGAAACGTAAAACGTAAAACCCTACTCAAACCCATCCTCAAACAACGAATCAAAACTCGGCTCACTCCGCACACACTGATAGGTCTCGCCGATCCGTGGACCGGTGTCGATGATCTGGAAGTCGCTGGCCAGCACGTCCTGCGCACCCGCGGTCTGGTCGAATACGCGCGAACCGATGCCCAGTTCGGCCCAGCTGCGGTCGGTAAAGCGGTCGCTCTCGGCGGTCAGTGCCACCGTGCCCCCGTCGGCCAGGACGAGCCCAAAGCGCTGCATCGTGCGCAGGATCACCTGTGCGGCCGGGTTGTAGCCGGCCATCGGAAAATCGCTGCGAAGACGCATGCGGACACCGTAAGGCACACTGCCTATCGGCCCGGAAGGACCGCCGGCATGGCTGGCCGGGCGCACGTACAGCCGTCCGGCGACGCCACCGAGTGAGGCGTCGGTGGCCATCCGCGCGTTCGGCAGAATGAAGCGGATCGCGTGGCCAAGATCCGAATCCCCGCCGGCCTGGACCGCCGCGAACACCTCATCGGCGTTGAACAGCAGGGGGGCGATCGGGAAGCCAGCCGCGTCGGCGCTGGTGCAATGCTCACCTCGCCCGGTCGGCGGGTAGAGCCCATCGCGCCGCCACAGCGCCAGGCACTGGCTCTCCAGCCCCGATGCGCTCAGGTTGGCCCGGTAGACCTCGAACAGCTCCTGTCCACGAACGACCAGCAGATGGCAATCGCCGCCCAGATTGTTGCAGCTGTAGCCGGTCTGACCCTCGATCGCGCCGCCGACCGGCATCGGAATCGGCGTGCCCAGCGGCTCGCAGTCCGGCAGATAGTAGGCGTCGTTCGGATCGGCCGACGGAATCGCTATCAACGGCTGGGTCGGCGTGGCGCCATCGGCGTGGAGCACGTGAATCGAGAAGTCGATCTGCATCCGGCCGTTACCGAAACCACCGAGCCCGCTGAGGGTGGCAATCATGCTCGCCGACTGCGGATGCAGCGGCGCCTGGTCGACCCGCTGATACCACGGCGAGCCCGGATGCATGCTCGGCAGGACTTCGGCCAGCGCTGCTGTGCCAGGCAGAATCCACAACAAGCCAAGCGCGCCCAAGCATTTTCCTGCTCGCAACTTCCACATGATCCCGCCCTTGCTTCTGCAGCCTGCATCATGATCGCAAAAAGTGCGGCGTGCACTGCGGCGCCGTCAGCTTCGCCGCCAGCCACGCCAGACTAACGGTCTTCCTTCGCATCCTCCGCGCCTCCGCATGCGTACGCTCCGGCTTTGGCTTGCGCCCGCGGCTAACAAAAGCATGGTCACGCGGAGACGGAGGTCGCGGAGAGAGCAAGAGCGTTTCGAGCTTTTCCTCCGCGTCCTCCGCGCCTCCGCGTGCGAACGCTTTTGCTCTGGGAATCTGCGCTCAATTCACTCGCAACTACCGGGGACTTTCCCGGGTCCAGGACGCCGCGTCCCGATTGTGGGAGTGATCGCGGTCAGCTCGCGACCCAAGCTAACGCCAGGTTATTGATTTTCATGGCGATGCAAGGCAACTCCAGATTTGGCACGGCATTCGCAATGGACCCGCCGTGTCCACTCACGGAGATAACACCTTGTCGACCTCGACCACCCGTTCCTGCACCCTGTCGCGCGGTTCCGCCCCGCTCTGCGTCAGCCTGTACTGCGCCAGCCTGATCGCCGCCACGCCGGCGCTGGCAGCCACCCTCTTCGTCACGACGAACGCCGATTCCGGTGCCGGCAGCCTGCGCGAGGCGATCACGTCGGCCAACGCCGCGGCCGGTGCGGACACGATCGTGTTCAATACCACCGGCACGATCACTCTGGCCAGCCCGCTGCCGACCCTGATCGAATCAGTCGAACTGCTTGGCCCCGGCGCCGAACTGCTGGTCATCAATGCGAACCAGGACCAGCGTCACTTCCGCTTCGGCGGCCCCTCAGGCAGCGTCTATCGGATCGCCGACCTGACCCTGCGCAACGGTTTCACCTCCGACGTGGGTGGCTCGATCCTGGTCATCAACAATGCATCGCTCGAGGTCGAGCGCTGCATCATCGAGGACAGTCGCGCACTCGCCCAGGGGGGCGGCATCGCAGCCTTCGGCCCGCTTGACGTGATCGACTCGATCATCCGTGCCAACCAGAGCGTCTTCGGTGGCGGGGTCTATGTCGAAGGCCCCGGGCATCGGGTCCTCCGCTCGGCGGTACTGCTCAACAGCGCCGAACAGGGGGGCGGCCTGTACTCTGGCGTTGGCGCCGAACTGGAAGTCGAGAACGTCACCCTGGCCGGCAACTTCGCCAGTACCGTGACCTCCGACGGCTTCGGTGGCGGCATCTCGGTCGCCGCCGGGCTGACCGCGATCTCGCATGTGACCATAGCCAACAACCTGGCCGATGACGGGGGTGGCATCGCGCTGACCGGCGGGGCGCTGACGACCTTCGCCAACAATATCCTGGCCTACAACCAGACCTGGGCCGAGCAGCCCTCGAACTGCCTGGGGAATCTGCCCGACAACTTCGGCAACATGTCCTCCGACGGCAGTTGCCAGCTGTTTGGCGCCAGCGATCTGGAGAACACCGATCCGCTGCTGCTGCCGCTGGCCGACAACGGCGGCGCCTCGCCGAGCATGCTGCCGCTGCCCGACAGCGCGGCGGTGAACAGCGCAGT
>JBGTIE010000722.1:0-17575 GCA_041745855.1 Lysobacterales bacterium
GCAATCAGCCCCGGGCGAGCAGGGCGCGCAGATCGCTCATGCCCACGCTGGCGCGCGAGATGTAGTTGGCCATCACCAGCGAGTGGTTGGCGAAGAAGCCGAAGCCGCGACCGTTGAGGATGATCGGACTCCAGATCGGATCCTGGGTATTCTCCAGTTCACGGATGATCTGGCGCAGGCTGACGAGAGCGTTCTTCTTTTCCAGCACCGGCGCGAAATCGTGCTCGATCGCCTTCAACAGGTGAATCAGCGCATAGCAGGCGCCGCGTGCTTCGAAGAACTCGTTGTCGATCTGCAACCAGGGCGTGCGCGTGACCACCAACTGGTCGGATTGGGTCGACTGGCGTGCAGCGCTGTCGCCGGTGAGATCGGTATTCAGGCGGACCTGGCCGACGCTGGCGGAAAGGCGTTGGGAATAGGAACCCAGTTGCTTCTCGACCAGTTGCAGATAAATCACCAGATTGTCCGCCCGCGCAAAGAACTGGGCGTTGCCGTCATCGGCGTCGCTGAGTCGGTCCAGATAGCCCTCCAGATGCGCGACCGCCTTGCCATACTGGCTTTCGGTCGAAGGGAGGATCCAGCGGTCGTTGCTGAAGGACAGCAGCGGATGGGCCTCGCGCAGGTCGATGTCGTCCTGGCTCTGGGTCTGCGAGCGGGAGAAGTCGTTACGCAGGGCGAGCGAAAAATCGCGCAACTGCTGCAGCAAGCCGAATTCCCATTCGGGCATGTTGTCCATCAACAAGCCCGGCGGCAGCAGATCGTTACTCAGATAGCCGCCGCGCTTGTCCAGCAGGGTGTTCGCCAGCTTGATTGCGGTGTGCACAGACACATAGCCAGGCACCAGCGTGCGCTGCTCGCCGGTGGCGTGTCGCTGGGCTTCCTTGACCGGCGCAAAGCTGGCCGGCTCGCCGCTCCAGTAGAACATCAGGATCAGCACGATTAGGACGTACACCGCCAGCGCACGCAGGAACCAGGGCATGATGCCCTTGATCAGGGCGCCGGTGCCGCGGGTGGCGGCGACCGGCATCTCGGTGATTTCCTCAGAACTCATGGTTGGCTCTTCGGCAGCGGCATGACCGGATGGTAACCGATCCGCGGAGGGCATGGGCCTGAATCACGGTTCGTCGGGAGTCGGGAGTCGGGAGTGCGCATCGTGGAGATGTTTGCACGTGCTGTTGCTTCCGCAGCCGATATCCCGAAAGCCGGCAAGCCAAGGGCTCGCTCGGCTCCGTAAACAGGAGGACTGCTGAGCCTCGAGTGTTCCTCTGCTTTCGCTTGAGCTACTGCTGTTACTCCCGACTCCCGACTCCCGACTCCCAACTGCTTTGTGCCGTCACTCCGGCTGATAGACCTCGCCCCCCTGCTCGCGGAACTCGCGGGCCTTGTCGGCCATGCCCTGTTCCAATGCCTCGGCGTCGGCCTTGACGCCCAGATCGGCGGCGTATTCGCGCACTTCCTGGGTGATCTTCATCGAGCAGAACTGCGGCCCGCACATGGAGCAGAAGTGAGCCACCTTGTGGGCGTCCTTGGGCAGGGTTTCGTCATGGAACTCGCGTGCCTTGTCGGGGTCCAGCCCCAGATTGAACTGGTCTTCCCAACGGAACTCGAAGCGCGCCTTCGACAGCGCGTTGTCGCGCACCTGCGCGGCCGGATGGCCCTTGGCCAGATCGGCGGCGTGGGCGGCGATCTTGTAGGTGATGATGCCGTCGCGCACGTCCTGCTTGTTCGGCAGGCCGAGGTGCTCCTTCGGCGTGACGTAGCAGAGCATCGCAGTGCCGTACCAGCCGATCATCGCAGCGCCAATCGCGCTGGTGATGTGATCGTAGCCAGGCGCGATGTCGGTGGTGAGCGGCCCAAGGGTGTAGAAGGGCGCCTCGTCGCACTCGCGCAGCTGCTTTTCCATGTTCTCCTTGATCAGGTGCATCGGCACGTGGCCGGGGCCCTCGATCATCACCTGCACGTCGTGCTTCCAGGCGATCTTGGTCAGTTCCCCGAGGGTTTCCAGTTCGGCGAACTGGGCCGCGTCGTTGGCGTCGGCGATCGAGCCCGGACGCAGGCCGTCGCCGAGCGAGAAGGACACGTCGTAGGCCTTCATGATTTCGCAGATCTCTTCGAAATGCGTGTACAGGAAGCTCTCGCGGTGATGCGACAGGCACCATTTGGCCATGATCGAGCCGCCGCGCGAGACGATCCCGGTGACCCGTTTGGCGGTCAGCGGGATGTACGGCAGGCGCACACCGGCGTGGATCGTGAAATAGCTCACGCCCTGCTCGGCCTGCTCGATCAGGGTGTCGCGGAAGATCTCCCAGCACAGCGCCTCGGCCTTGCCGCCAACCTTCTCCAGCGCCTGATAGATCGGCACGGTACCGATCGGAACCGGCGAATTGCGGATGATCCACTCGCGCGTTTCGTGGATGTGCTTGCCGGTCGACAGGTCCATCACCGTGTCGGCGCCCCAACGAATCGACCAGACCATCTTCTCGACTTCCTCGGCGATCGAACTGGTGACCGCGGAGTTGCCGATGTTGGCGTTGATCTTCACCAGAAAATTGCGGCCGATGATCATCGGCTCGAGTTCCGGGTGATTGATGTTGCAGGGGATGATGGCGCGGCCGCGGGCGACCTCATCACGGACGAATTCGGCGCTGATCCGGCGCGGCAGCGGGGCACCGAAATTCTCGCCTGGATGCTGTCGCAGCAACTCGGCATCTCGAACTTCGTCGAGCCGCTGATTCTCGCGGATCGCGATGTACTCCATTTCAGGCGTGATGATGCCGCGGCGGGCGTAGTGCATCTGGCTGACGTTCATGCCGTTGCGGGCGCGTTGTGGCGGTGGCGGATTCGGGAAGCGCAGATGGCCGGTGCGGGCATCGTGCAGACGGGCCACGCCGTAGTCCGAACTCGGGCCGGACAGTGCCTCGACATCGCCGCGCTCGGCGATCCAGCCGGCGCGCAACTTGGGCAGGCCATCGGACAGGTCGATCGCCACCGTCGGGTCGGTGTACGGACCAGAAGTATCGTAGACATGATGCGGCGGGTTGATCTCGGCGCCGAAGCTCTTGGCCGTGCGAGCCTGGCTGACCTCGCGCATCGGCACGCGCAGATCTGGCCGCGAGCCGGTCTGATAGACCTTGCGCGAGTTGGCAAACGGGGTGCGACACTCGCGCAGCAGCGCCTGCACCAGGCTGGGATCGAGTTCGGGGCGGGCGCTCATGGGTGGTTTCCTTCGGAAGTGGGGCAGGTTGCCGTCGATTATAGGCAGCATACGGCGTTTGAAGTCGGGAGTTGGGAGTTGGGAGTCGGGAGTCGGTCCCGACGCTGCCGTTCGGCCTGACTGATCGGGGTCGGGGTCGGAATCGGAATAGGTATAGGAAGGTACGGGCAGAGGACCGATTACGATGCCGATAGCGATTCCGACCCCGACCCCGAGGGCAACTCGCTCTCGCCCTGGGCCCTCGCTCTTGGCCTGTGATTTACTCCCGCCTGCGGCATACTCGGTGCCTTGGCCGACCGGGGGGCAGGCCGCGCTGCGAAACGCGAACAATTCATGGGGGTATCTGGTCAGATGCAGGCCAATTATGCCGCGAGCCTGAATGTCATCACCCGAGCTCTGCTCATCTTCGTGCCGCATGTGCTGGGATGGCTATATGTCTCGACCCTGATCTGGCCCGGCGGTGGACCGACCCTGATCTGGCCGCCGGCCGGTGTTGCGTTCGCCGGTCTGTTGCTATTCGGCGTGCGCTACTGGCCGGTGGTCGCAATCGCCTGCGCCGTGGTCGAGTTGGGGATGAGCGGCCAGCCGCTGCTGGGCGCACCGTTTGCGGTGGCCGGGCCCACGCTGGGTGCGGTCCTGGGGGTGCTGACGGCGCGCCGACTGGCGGGGCCGGAAATCCTTGGCTTAAATGTGCGCGAACTCGGTGCGCTGCTGGTCGGTGCACTGGTGCTGGGTGCGGTCAGCGGAATCATCGGCACGCTCGGGTCCTATCTGATCGACGGAAACAGCCAGCCCCTGCGTTACTTCTCGTCCTGGCTCATCGGCGACCTGTTCGGCATCGTCGTGTGCACGCCGGCAATGTTGCGCGCCTACCACCTGTATACCAGCGGTCGGTTGTCCCCGATCGAGGCTCCCTATGGCGAACTGGCGGAGCGCCTGCTATGGGTACTGGCGATGGCGATGGCGATGTGGATGATCGTCGCCTATGGGGTGCGCGCCGCGGCGCCGGTGCAGGGACTGGCATTTTTGCCTGTGGCGCTGCTGGCCTGGTCGGCATTGCGTCTGGAGCCGATTTTTACCGCGGTGGCGGTCGCCGTGCTGGGACTGTCTGTGGCGGCGATGTCCGGGCTGGGCATCGGAGGCTTCGAGACCCCGCAGGGTCTGTCCGACAGTGCCGTGGTGGCCTTGTTCGTGGCGGTGCTGGCGGCATTGCCACACCTGCTGTGCGCGGCGGAGTACGAGCGACGGCAACTGCTGGGGCGGCTGGCCGAGGCAGCGCATCGCGATGACCTGACCGGGTTGTACAACCGCCACGGCTTCGACCATCACTTCGAGCGGGTGCTCAAAAGTCCGTCGGCACGCGGGGAAGCGGTGGCGCTGGTCCATCTGGACCTGGATCAGTTCAAGTTGGTCAACGACGCCTGTGGTGCGACCGAGGGCGACGCCTTTCTGGCCCAGTTGGCCAGCGTCCTGGAGGCGCACCTGCGCCCGGGCGACCTGCTTGCGCGCATCGGTGGCGATGAGTTCGTGCAGCTCTGGCGCCATACCAATCGGGCGGACGCCGACCGCCGTTGTGATGAATTGCTGCAACTGGTCGACGCTTTCCGTTTTCCGAGCGGCGAACGGGTGCTGTCGCTGACTGCCAGTATTGGCCTTGTCTGTGTTGCCTTGCAGGATCAGACCATGGCGCAGTTGCAGCGGGAGGCGACCACTGCGGCGCAGACGGCGAAAGAGCAGGGAGGTCATCGGATCAAGCGGGTGGTCGGTGTTGACCTGGAGGTTCGGCAGCGGCAGGCCGCGATGCAATGGGCGGTGAAACTGACCGAGGCCCTGGAGCAAGATCGCTTTCGGTTGTTTGCCCAGCGCATCGTTCCGCTGCGCGCCGGTGCGGAAACCGGGCCGATGATCGAACTGTTGCTGCGCATGGACGACGGTGAAGGCGGGCTGCTGCTACCCGGGCGCTTCATTCCGGCTGCAGAGCGCTTCGGACAGGCGGCCCGACTGGATCGCCACGTGTTGCACATGGCACTGGGCTGGTTCGCCCATCGGCGCGAGGTGCGCGAGCGGCTCAGTCGGCTCAGCGTCAACTTGTCCGCCGCATCACTCAGTGACGACGACCTGCTGCCCCATCTGCTGCGCCTGCTCGACGAGACCGGTTTCCCGCCGCACAAGCTCTGCCTGGAGATCACCGAAACCGATGCGATCCGCGATCTGGCAAGGACCCGCGCGTTGATGGAAGGATTGCGCGTGGAGGGAGTGCGTTTTGCGCTGGACGACTTCGGCTCCGGCTTCTGCTCCTTCGGCTATCTGCGGACCCTGCCGGTCGATTACATCAAGATCGATGGCAGCTTCGTGCGTGATCTGGCCGAGGATCCGGGTGATCGCGCAATTGTTCGGGCGATCGTCGAGGTGTCCAAGAGCCTGGGCAAGCAGACCGTCGCCGAGTGCGTCGAGAGCGAAGCCGCCCGCGCCATGGTCGCAGCACTGGAAGTCGACTACGCCCAGGGCTTCGCGCTGCATCGGCCCGAGTCGCTGGAGAGCTTGCTGGATACCCGCAAGCTGGCGGGGGAGGTGTCTTGAGGGCAGGGCCCAGAAGAGCAAGGGCACAGGGCCCAGGGCCCAGGCAAAAGAGCAAGGGCACAGTGCCTAGGACCCAGGGCTCAGAGATCGCAGTAGCAGGTTCATGAAAATCCGGGCTAGCTAGTCTTTCCGTTCTCAGGCGGGGACCGGATCACCTTCTGTCTTGCCTGAGCGCAGATGCAGATCCAGTTGCGGGAAGGGGATTTCGATACCTGACTCCCGGAAGCGGCGGTGCACCCGCGTCGCCAGTTCGGTTGCCACCGGTAGCCGGTCGCGAATTTCCGGAACGAAAACGCGCAATTCGAAATCGATGCTTGAGGCGCCGAAGGCCATCAGCCAACTCGTCGGCCTGGGTTCGCTCAGAACTCGCGGATGCGATTCGGCCACCTCGCGCAGCAGCTTCAGTACTTGCTCGGGGTCGGAACCATAGGCCGCACCGACCTTTATCGTGATGCGGGTCACCGTGTCGGACAACGTCCAGTTGACCAGGTCGCCGGTGATGAATGACTTGTTCGGAATGACAATCTCACGGTTATCCCAGTCCAGGATCGTGGTTGCACGAGTGCGGATGCGAGTGACCTGGCCGGAAAGCGGGCCGATCGTTATCGTGTCACCGACCCGGAATGGCCGCTCGAAAAGCAGGATCAGTCCGGACACGAAGTTGGCAAAGATTTCCTGCAGCCCAAATCCCAGTCCCACCGTCAGCGCCGCCGCCAGCCATTGGAGGTCGTTCCAGCGCAATCCGAGCATGCTGAACGCCAGGATCACTCCGGTAATGAAGATCGCATAGCGGCTCACGCTGGTGATCGCGTAACGCGTAGCGTTGTCGATAGGAAATCGCTGCAGGACAGCGATCTCGAGCAAGCCGGGCAGATTGTTCGACCCGGTTATGGCCAGAACAAGGGCCAATACTCCCAGCAGCACATCGCGCAGACTCACCATCTGTCCGACTGTCTCGCCTTCAACTGGATTGAGTTGCCAAAGGCCCACGCCATCGAGCGCCTCCAGCGCCGGCAGCAGGTCCGACCACAACCACAGCAACGTCAGTCCGCCGATGGTCCACAACGCCGCACGCAGCAGCCTTCGCGTCTGACTGCTGATGCTCTCGACCTTGATCTGCTCTGGTTCGAGCACGGGTGGTGCGTCGGAGCTGAGCTGATCGGCGGCCAGTGCCTCCAGACGGATTTGCAACTGCTCCTGGTAACGCTGCTGGCTGAGCTTCTGTTCCTGCACCAGCAACCAGTGCAGCAGCACGTCGCGCAGGAGCAACATTCCCAGGATCAGGATCAGGCTTTTCGTCAGTGCCACGAACAACACGAAACTGATCAACCCGTAGCCACTGGCTTGAAAGACGGCAAGGATGAGCATGCTCAGCGACAGCAGCACAGGAATACGTTGTCGCCATGACGAAACTTCGACTGCCTCTCCCTGGCGCTGCCTGGTCGCGTTACCGGGCATCGCGCCGACACGCCATGCCAGACCGGAAAGCACCAGCAACATCAGCAGCAGCAACGGCCGACCGAGATTCTCGGCGCCTTGCTCCGAGCCGCGCTGGATCTGCAGAACGACGATGAACAGCGGTGGGATGATGATCCAGATCAGCTGCATCGCCAGCCGGTGCATCGTTCGGACGCGGCGGATGTCCCAGCCGAGGATCCGGGCCAGTCCGTCGCTCATCGTCACTGCGCGCAGCGCCGTCAGGGCGTACAGATACGGGACCAGCCAGACGATCGCGGCGCCGGTCGAGTCAGTGAACTTGCCAGGCGTACCAAGCTGCTGCAGATGTCTGCCGAACAAGTACCAGAGCAAGGGCCAGCAGGCTGCCGCCAACAGGCTCAAGGCCGTCGCCTGCAGGGCTGGTGCCATGTTCTGCAGTGGATTGCGTGCGGCTGCCGTGATGATGTCCTTTGCCCGCGCGAGCAAATGTCGACGCGTCCACCACAGCGCGAATACAAGCAGGATTCCCGCGACGGCGATCCATGGACGCGCTGCGGCGTCCCGCAGCAGCAACCCACCGCTGTAGCTCCAGCGCGATGGCTTGAGCAGATCCTGCAGTCCCTGCTGTACTCCTGTCCAGCCCTTTCCCGAGAGGACCGCGTGGGTGGGTAACCAGATCAACCGCTGATCAATCAGGGAGCTGAGTTCGCGAGTTTCATCCTCGCGCCGCTGCAACTCGCGAACGGTATTCTCCAACGTGGTCTGCAACATCGCAGCGAGCCGAATCGCTTCGCCGAGCAGGAAGCGGTGCTGGACCAACATGTCCTGGCGCCGCCATTCGTGCGTCAAGGCTTCAGCCGAATCCTCATCCGGATCCACCTGGCCAAGCGCTGAATCATCGATCAGCTGCGACCAACGATCATCCAGATCGATCTGGTCCAGTCGGAGCTGGGCCAACTCGGCCTCGACCCGCCGCCGGATGCGAACCACTTCCTGAACCCGGTCGAGCTGCCGGCGTTCGGCCGCGAGCACCCGACCCAGGGCGACGTTCCCAAGGTCCAGCGCGAGCCGCTGCCGGGTGAGTACCAGGCTGTCGCTGACCCGCGCCGCCTTCTGCACCTCATCCTGCAGCGCGGGCAAGCCGAGCGCGAAGCGCTGCGCCAGCGACACACCCAGCTCGGCCAGCTGTACTACTTCAACAGCGTGCTGTTGATCGCTCGCCGAAGCTGCATCCAGGCCCTGCATGGTTCGCTGCGCATCAGCCAGATGGGCCTCAGCCACGCGCACCGCCCTTTCGCGCTTGAGATCCTGCAACGCGGCGGCTCGCTGCCTGAATCGGACGACGTTGCCGCGCTCACGATCGATCTGCAGTTCCAGATCCCGGATCTGCGCTGGCAGCAAGCGTTGTTCAAGGCGCATCAAGTTCACCTGCGCCAGCGCCAGGCGCTGCCTGGCTCCAGCCAGCAGTCGCCCTTCCACGCCGCCGGTGATCGCTCCAGGCAGGTCCGCGCTCTGCGTGCTTGCCCGCAGCGCCTCCAGTGCGGCAGGCAAATCCAGCTGACGCTGACGCAGGTCACGCAGTTGCAAGGACAGATCCCGTCGCCGGCTCTCGGTTGTTTCGAGCGCCGCTTCTTCGACGTCCAGCAACTGCTGCAGCTGCTCTACACTGGCTCGCTCGGGCAGGTTCGCGCGCCAGAGCAGGAAACGTTTCAATCGCTCGGCCGCCGTCAGTTCTGCCATCTCGGGCGCTGCCGGTTCGGACTGGATCGCCTGAATCTGCGCCAGCACACCGTCAGCCTGGATCTCCAGCGCCAGCGCCTCGCGGAGCATGTTTGCCGCAGGCGTGGTTTCGTCTCCAAGCGGGGCCAGCAGGGTCTCGATCCGCTCGCGCTTGCCATCCGGAACCGTTACCGCTTCCAGAGCTACGTCCGAAGGTTGCTTATCCCCCTCCGCCGGGCGCATCCAACGTGCTCGCATGCGCGCTTCGTCTTCAACGCTGATGGCTGACAGTTGCAGGTCGATCAACATCTTCAATTCGGGCCAGTCTTTTCGGACCGCCATCGCGACCGGGACTTCGAAACCAAGATCAATGGCCACCTTGAGCTGATCCTGAAGTCCGACCCGCCGCGCCTGCTCCAGGGCCGTCACGGGGTCGCCGACCAGTGCATCCACCTCCGAGCCTGCGAGCGCGCGCAACGCGTCGACCAGGCGCGGCCGCGGCTGCAGGTTCAGACCCACGCCTTGTTCACCCAACAGCTCGAGCCATACTGAAGCGGTGACAATCGCCACCGGGCGATCTCCCAGGTCGGCAAGCGTACGGATCGGTGTTTCATCTGCGCGGGTCAGCACGATGGCGCCAGGACGCAGATAGGGTTGCGTGAACAACGCAAAGGCGCGTCGTTCCGACGAGATGAACGCGCTGCTGAGCAGATCGACCTCGCCTCGCTGAAAGGCACTCAGCGCGTCGGCCCATACCGGGAAGGTGACGCGCTCGAAACGCAATCCCGTGGCGCGACTGACATGGTCCAGATAGTCTTTCGCCAGGCCGCTGTGCACGCCTGCTTCGACCATGTCGATCGGCGCGAAGTCCGGATCGGCGGCATAACGGATGACGGGATGGGCCGCCCGGAAGCTCTCGATCGATTCGACGGGTAGCTCCTGCGCCCAGCACGGTGCCACCAGGCTGAGCAGCAAGGTCCGCCGGACCAGTGAACGAACCATTGCCCTCATGCCTGTCGTCTCCGCAGTGACCGTGTGCTCATTGATGCTTTCATACGAGACAGGAACCTTGATCGCAGGATGGCATTGGTACCCAGAATGCCGCTTCAATGGAACCCCGAGTTGTACTCGGGAATGGACCCAGAATAGGGTGCGAGTCAAACTGATGTTTCAAAGGGTCTAGCGGTTGAAGGGCCCGGGGCTCAGGGCCCAGTAAGGTCTAGAGCCGACTCAAGGCCAGCCAAACTGAGCGGTAGCCTCCACACGCGCCTCAAGCTCGCTTTGGACTGGGCCCTGAGCCCTGGGCCCTCAGGCCTCGCAGGTTCCTCAAAACATCAGTTTGACTCGCCCCCCAGAATAGCTCGCCGTCGAATGCCTCGCGCCGATGCGGTAGGCTCGGCAGATTCTGGATGAGATTCCCCAAACAGGCAGAGCAGGAAGGCGTCATAGCCGCGGTGTTCGTTGGCATCGACTTCGGCGAGACGGATGTCAAGCGGGTCGTCGTGCTGGCCGAGCCCAGTGCGGGCGGCTTCAGCGAGGCCGCGATCAATGAGTATCAGGCGTTGGAAGATCCAGCCTGGCGTGCCTGAGGAATGCCGTACGAATGTGTTCCAACGGGTCTTGTTCAGCATTCGTTAGCCAGGTCAATGCCAGAGCAGGCAATCGCGTGCACCCGATGGGCTAGAATCCGCCGCGCTGTTCCCGGGTCAGTAGCCCGGATTCCCGGACCGGAAGCTCAAGGACCCCAATGATCCCAGTCATCACCATCGACGGCCCCAGCGGCTCGGGCAAGGGCACGGTGGCGCTGGAAGTCGCGCGCCAGCTGGGATGGAACTTTCTCGATAGTGGTGCCCTGTACCGGATCGTCGGTCTGCTCAGCTTGCGTCATCCTGAGGCCGATCCGGGGCAACTGGCGCATGCGGCGCAGATCGAGTTCCGGCGCGCTGCCGACGGGGCGCCGGAAGCCTGGGTCGATGGCGAGTGCGTGGCCGGACAGATCCGCACCGAAGCGGTCAGTCAGGCAGCATCCAAAGTGGCCGAAAATCCCCGGGTGCGCGCCGAACTGGTGCAGCTTCAGCGCGATTTTCGCCAGTCGCCCGGCCTGGTCGCCGACGGGCGTGACATGGGGACGGTCATCTTTCCCGACGCCACCTACAAGTTCTTCCTGACTGCGAGCACTCAGGAGCGTGCGCGCAGGCGCCATAAGCAGTTGATCGACAAAGGTGAAGAAGCTATCCTTAGCGACCTTTTGCGAGATATCACCGAGCGCGATCGGAGAGATCAGGAGCGCAGCGTGGCGCCTTTGAAGGCCGCCGACGACGCGATTTTGATCGATTCGACGGCGTTGCCTGTGTCGGGCGTAGTCGCTCGGGTGCTCGAATCCTGTCGAGCCTGACCCTCGGACATCAAGCAAGAGAGCCATGAACCTGGGCCGCCAAGTGCTGCCCGGGTTTTGTCATTAACCCGCATTCACAACGAATGCGTTCATCGGGCGGGACCTGGATCGAATGACGACCAGACTCCCTTTTTGGAACCAACCATGACTGAAAGTTTTGCTGAACTGTTTGAAGAGAGTGAGAAGCTGAGTAATCTCAAGCCGGGCGCCATTGTCACCGGCTATGTTGTCGAGATCAGGGCTGATGCCGTCGTTATCAATGCCGGGCTGAAGTCGGAGGGGATTGTCCCCATCGAACAGTTCCGCGACGAAAACGGTGAGCTGGAGGTCGCTGTCGGCGACGCGGTGGACGTAGCGCTGGACGCTATCGAAGACGGTTTTGGCGAGACCAGGTTGTCGCGCGAGAAGGCCAAGCGCGCGATGGTGTGGGATGAACTGGAAGAGGCCCACAAGAACAATGCCAGCGTGACCGGTCGCATCAGCGGCAAGGTCAAGGGTGGCTTCACGGTCGATATCCGCGACATCCGCGCGTTCCTGCCCGGTTCGCTGGTGGATATCCGGCCGGTGCGTGATCCGGTCTATCTCGAGGGCAAGGACCTCGAGTTCAAGATCATCAAGCTCGATCGCAAGCGCAACAATGTCGTCGTTTCCCGTCGTGCAGTGGTCGAGAGCGAGTTCTCGGTCGAGCGCGAGCAGTTGATGGAGCGGCTGAAGGAAGGCGCGGTGCTCAAGGGTGTGGTCAAGAACCTCACCGACTACGGCGCGTTTGTCGACCTGGGCGGCATCGATGGTCTGTTGCACATCACCGACATGGCGTGGAAGCGCGTGCGGCATCCGTCCGAGGTGGTCGAGGTGGGCCAGGAGCTGGAAGTGCGCGTGCTGCGCTTCGACCGCGAGCGCAATCGCGTTTCGCTCGGCCTGAAGCAGCTCGGCGACGATCCGTGGGTGAACATCGCCCGTCGATATCCGTCCACCACCCGCCTGTTCGGCAAGGTCAGCAACGTTACCGAGTATGGCTGCTTCGTCGAGCTCGAGCCCGGTGTGGAAGGCCTGGTGCACGTGTCCGAGATGGACTGGACGAACAAGAACGTCAATCCGGGCAAGGTCGTGCAGATCGGCGACGACTGCGAAGTCATGGTGCTGGATATCGACGAGGAGCGTCGCCGCATCTCGCTCGGCATGAAGCAGTGCAGCTCCAATCCGTGGGAAGCCTTCGCCGCGATCTTCAAGAAGGGCGACCGCGTTTCCGGCAACATCAAGTCGATCACTGACTTCGGCATCTTCGTCGGCCTGGACGGCGGCATCGATGGCCTCATCCACCTGTCCGATATCTCCTGGCAGGGCACCGGTGAGGAACTGGTGCGCAACTTCAAGAAGGGCGAGGATCTGGAAGCGGTGGTGCTGGCGGTCGATCCGGAGCGCGAGCGTATTTCGCTTGGTCTCAAGCAGATGGAGCAGGACCCGTTCGGCTCCTTCATGGCCAACAACCCGAAGGGCAGCGTCGTGACCGGCACCGTCCGCGAAGTGGACGCACGTGGCGCGACCATCGAGCTGGGCGAGGGCATCGAGGGCTACTTGCGTGCTTCGGACATCGCCAAGGAGCGGGTCGAGGACGCCACCGCCCACTTCAAGGTGGGCGACGAGGTCGAGGCTAAGTTCATCGGTCTGGATCGTCGCGGCCGCACGCTGCAACTGTCCATCCGTGCCAAGGAAGACGAAGAGCTGCAGGAAGCGCTCGACGAGTACCACAGCACCGCAGCCGGTGGCACGACGCTGGGTTCGCTGTTGCGTGAGCAGCTGGAACGCTCGAAAGAGTCGTAAGCTCTCTTTAGGGGCGCGGGCCCGTGTTCGGGCCCGCGCGTTGTTGAGCCAGGACGAAGTACTCTAGTCGTTGGCTTTCCACGGACCGGTGAGGGTGGCGGCAGTGACCAAGTCCGAGCTGATTGAAATCCTGGCCGACCGGCAGCGCCATCTGGGCCCTGCCGATGTCGAGATGGCCGTACGTACGCTACTTGAACAGATGTCCGAATCGCTGGCTGACGCCGAGCGCATCGAGGTGCGGGGCTTTGGCAGCTTCTGCCTGCATTACCGCCCACCACGCACCGGACGCAACCCCAAGACGGGCTCGGCGGTGGAACTGCCGGGCAAGCATGTACCGCATTTCAAACCTGGCAAGGAACTGCGCGAGCGGGTCAACCTCGGATCGCCGGCGCAGGGCGGCTGACCGTGCGTTGGGTGAAACGCATTGTTTTTTATACGATTTTGCTGACGGTTGCGCTGTTCGCCGCGATCAATGGCCAGTCGGTTTCGCTCGACCTGCTGGTGGTTGAGTGGGAGCTGTCGCTGGGCATATTGGTGATTCTGGTTCTGGCCACCGGCATGGCTTTGGGCGTATTGATCGGTTCCCTGGTTTTTCCCCGAAGGCTGCAACGGACGGCGCCAGAGCCGGTCGACCGCAGCAGCTCCTGAGCCCCGGCAGCGGCGATGGAGTGGATCTTGATCGGGTTGCTGTTGCCGGTGGCCGCCGGCTCCGGCTATCTGGCAGGTCGGCGTGGCAGCGAGCGCAGCCAGGGTCAGCGGGTCACCCGGCTCTCGAGCAGCTACTTCCGCGGCCTGAATTTTCTACTCAACGAACAGCCCGACAAGGCGATCGAAGTCTTTCTCCAGATCGCCGAGCCCGATAGCGATACGCTGGAAACCCAGCTTGCCCTCGGCAATCTCTTCCGCCGTCGGGGCGAAGTCGATCGCGCCATCCGGCTGCATCAGAACCTCTTCACGCGACCCCTGCTCAGCGCCGAACAGCGCAGCGTGGCACTGGCCGAACTGGGTGAGGATTATCTGCGCGCCGGCTTGCTCGATCGGGCCGAGACCCTGTTCAAGGAATTGCTCGCGGTCGAGGGGCAACAGACCACGGCGCTGCGGCAGTTGATTCAGATCTATCAGCAAGAGCAGGACTGGGACAGTGCGATCGCGGCTGCCGAGCAGTTGCAGGCCGCCGGTGTGAGCACGGTCCATCCGATGATTGCCCAGTTCCTGTGCGAACTGGCCGACCGGGCCCTGGTCGCCGGCAACCGGCCGCTTGCGCGGGAATTGCTGGAGCGGGCGCTGGAACGGGAGAAGGACTGCCTGCGCGCGCATCTGCAACTGGGCAGCATCGATCTGTCCGAGCAACGCTGGTTGGCGGCGAGCAAGCATTTCGAGGGCGTGGCCCGATCCGATCCCAACTTCGTGTCCGAGGTAGTCACCCCATTACTCAAGGCATTGCTGGCGCTCGGCGATGGCCGGCGGGCGCGGCGGCTGATGCAGGAGTTCATGGAGCGCGAGCAGGGCTGCGCCTCCCTGCTTGGTCTGGTCGAAATGATCGAGGCCGACGAAGGTCGCGCCGAGGCGATTGAACTGCTCGCCGAACGCTTGCACGAGCGCCCCTCGGTGCGTGGCGTTCGGCGCTTGCTTGAACTGAGCTTTCCACCCGGCGAACATGGCAATGAGAGCGTCGATCTGGTCCGCGACATCCTCGACAAGCTGCTCGACCGGGATGCGGGCTACCGCTGTCACCATTGTGGGTTCCGGCCGCGCACGCTGCACTGGCAATGCCCCAGTTGCAAGCGTTGGGGAACGATCAAACCGGTCCATGGTCTGGTGGGCGACTGAAAGGAAAGCCCCTGGATGGATCCGCATCTCCTGGCCGTGCTGGCCCTCGTGCTCGGGCTGCTGTCGGCGATCGCTACCGGTGTGGCGGTTGCCTATGCACGCAGGCGCAGGCTGCTCGATGAACCTGGGGGGCGCCGGCTGCATGGCCGGCCTACCGTACGTGGTGCCGGCTTCGGGCCGATGCTGGTCCTGCTGCTGGCAACCGTGACGCTGGCCCTGGTCCAGCCGCAGTACGCCATGATGCTGCTGCCCACTGCACTCGGCTTGCTGCTGCTGATGCTGGCTGGATACTGGGACGATCACCGGTCGTTGTCGGCGCGTTGGCGGTTGGGGGCGCAGATTCTCGCCGCGCTGCTGCTGGTGACGGCAGTCATGCCCTTCGACCCGCCCAGCCAGGCACTGGCCCTGGTCGGCACCATGTGGCTGATGAACCTGTACAACTTCATCGATGGCAGCGACCTGTTTGCCGCCAGCCACGGGGTGCTGCTGGGGATCGTGGTGGCGCTGCTGGCGGGTCTGGCCGGCGACCCCCTGCTGATGCTGCTGGCGCTTGCCCTGGCCGCGGTCCTGGGTGGCTTCCTACCCTTCAACTGGCCGCCGGCGCGGGCCTTCATGGGAGACGTGGCGAGCGCCCCGATTGGCTACTGGGCGGCCCTGCTGCTGCTGCTCGGCTGGCAACATGGCAGTGTCGATCCGCTGCTGCCGCTGGTGTTGCTGTCCGGGCTGATCGCTGATGCAACCCTGACCCTGCTGCAGCGAATGCGCAGCGGTCGTCGCTGGTATCAGGCGCATCGTTCGCATCTGTATCAATGGATGCGCCGCAGGGGCTACTCTGCGCTGCGCGTGTGCGCGATCTATCTGATCTGGGCGATAGCGGTGACATCACTTCATCTCGTTTGGCCGCTAGACTTGGGCGGCGCGCCGGCCGCGTTTATGTTGATCTATGCGCTGGCAGTCACCCTGTGGCTGGTCGCTCGCCGACTGCTCGTTGAAACCCCCAGCCGGAGCTCCGCTGCATGAAGTTCAGAACACTGATCGGCCTGATCCACCCTCGACTGGCCGTGGTTGCACATGATCTGAGCATGGTCTGGCTGGCCTGGCTGGCGTCCAAGGCAGTGCGCCTGAGCCTGTTTGACGACAGTCACATCACGTTGTGGAGCTGGCCGGAACTGCTGGTGGTGTTGGGCGTTCAGTGTTGCGTGTTCTGGTGGACCGGGCTGTATCGCGGCCTGTGGCGTTTCGCCAGCCTGCCGGATCTGCTCAACATCATGCGGGCGGCATTGTTCGGAGCGCTGGCGATCGGACTGGGCTTGTTCCTGTACGACCGGCTGAGCAATGTGCCGCGCTCGGTGCTGCTGGCCTATCCGGTGCTGCTGACGGTAATGCTCGGCGCGCCGCGGTTGCTGTATAGATTCTGGAAGGATTCCCGACTCGACCTGGAAGAGCGTGCCCAGCGCCGCCGGGTGCTGGTGTTGGGTGCGGGGCGGGCCGGCGAGATGCTGGTGCGTGATCTGCTGCGCGCCGGCCAGTACCTGCCGGTCGGCTTTCTCGATGACAACAAGCGCCTGCGCGGTGCCCGTCTGCATGGCATCAGCGTGCTGGGCACGCTCGATCAGCTGCGCACCCTGTCGCGCGAGGTAGCGGCCGAGATGCTGCTGATCGCGATGCCGTCAGCGAGCAGCGCCCAGATGCGGCGGGTGGTGGAACTGTGCGAGGCGGCCGAACTGCCTTTCCGCACCGTCCCGCGGTTGCAGGACGTGGTCTCGGGCAAGGCCGCCTTCAACGAGCTCAAGGAAGTGGCCATCGATGATCTGCTCGGGCGCGAGCCGGTTCAGCTGGACTGGACCGCGATCCGGCAAGGCCTGAGCGGGCGGCGGGTGCTGGTGACTGGCGGCGGCGGATCGATCGGCTCGGAACTGACGAGGCAGGTCGCGCGGCTGGGTGCCAGCGCCCTGTGCGTGTTCGAGCAATGCGAGCACAACCTGTATCAGATCACCCGCGAGTTGCAGGCCGAGTACCCCGAGCTGGAGATCGAGGCGGTGCTCGGCGATGTCACCGATGCGGTCGCCTGCGCCACCGCGCTGAAGCGCTTTCGGCCGCAACTGGTCTTCCATGCCGCCGCCTACAAGCACGTGCCGATGCTGCAGCGACAGCTGCGCGAGGCCTTTCGCAACACCGTGCTGGGTACGCAAACCCTGGCGCTGGCCTGTGACCGGGCTGGCGTCGAGACGTTCCTGCTGATTTCCACCGACAAGGCGGTCAACCCGGCCAATGTCATGGGCGCCACCAAGCGCGTGGCCGAGCTGTTCTGCCAGAATTTCGCCGCCCACTCGAAGACCCGCTTCCTGACCGTGCGCTTCGGCAACGTGCTCGACTCAGCCGGCAGCGTAGTGCCGTTGTTCCGCGAGCAGATCCGTGCCGGCGGGCCGGTCACGGTCACCCATCCCGAGATCGCGCGCTACTTCATGACCATTCCGGAAGCGTGTCAGCTGATCCTGCAGGCCGCGGTGCTGGGGCAGGGCGGTGAAATCTATGCGCTGGACATGGGTGAGCCGGTGCAGATCCGCTATCTGGCCGAG
>JBGTIE010000723.1:0-6602 GCA_041745855.1 Lysobacterales bacterium
AAGACCGCGAACAACTTCATCGCTGTGATCTACCTCATCGCCGGCAAGCTCAAGCATCTGCCCACCACTCCAATGCACACTCGCGGGTCGACCACGCCGGCGTTCGCATAGCCGGGTTTCCACACGAAATCACATAGAACCCTGCACTTTTGTGAGGATTGTCCTGATCTTTTATATATTGCTTGCGTTCGCTAGTGCACCGAACGCCGGTCCGGACTTCGCCTAGGCTCCGACTTCATCGTGCAATGGCACGGTATTGTCCAACCCGAACCCGGAGAAACAAAATGCGTCGACTCAGCCGTCTGGCCCTGGCCACAAGCCTTGCGTTTGCCGCCTCCTCAAGCGCTTTCGCCTACACCCCTGAAACCGGCATCTACTGGAATCCCGAGGAGCCGGGTACAGGCCTGCTGATCGAAGTCCAGGACAACTTTGTGTTCCTGTTCGGTTTTCTATTCGAACCCGACGGTTCGCCGACCTTTGTTACCGCGCAGGGTTTTCTGGAGGACAGCGCCTTGCGCTTCGCCAGCACCGATGACGCGAGCGATGGGAGCTCGCTGAACACGTTTCAAGGTGGCCAGTGCCTGGGCTGTGACTTCACCGGGCAACCGCAGATTTTTGCCGGCTCGGAAGGCCCGGTGACGATTGAGTGGGATCCGCAGGACGAGACCCGAGCGACCGTCACGTGGGGCGGGCGCACTACGTCGATCGAGCGCTTTCAATTCTATCTGGCTCGACCCACTGACCAAGAACCGGTATCGATTACAAAGATGCTCGGCGAGTGGAGCACGACGATCGACTTCAGCCAGAACCCGCAGAACATGGGTGGGCGCTTCGACGGCGATGTGTTGGTGATCGATCAGAAAGATGCCGTGACAGCGCCGGCCGGCTTCACCTTCGAAGGTTGCCGGCCCGCTGATTCGCTGGTTGGCTTCTGCTCGGACGCCGCATTTGACAGTGATGAATTGGCCGGCACCTTCGACGAAGAGACCGGTCGTCACTTGATGTTGGTGAACAACGGCAGCCCGAACGCGTCCGGCACGGACAGCTGCTTGCTGTATGACGTCCGCGTAGGCACCAATGACTTTGCCGGTGGATTGGACGGCGACCTGGATGGCAGCAACGATGGCGGGGTAACCTCATACGCCTGCGGCGCAGCCAACGTCATGGAACTCGAGGCCTATCCGGTTCGCGGCTTCCGTACTGCCAGCCGCAGCTTCGTGGAGGACGGCACCGGGCCGAGCAAGGCACTGGGAATGGTTTCCCCACGCCAATTCCCTGCTTCGGCCGTGCGCGCCAACGCGACGCAGCTGACTGTCGCTGAGGCAGGAGAACGTGACCGCCGCACCGCAAAGGTGCGTGAACTGGAACTTCAGTTGCGTACGCGCTGATTCCAGGGTGAAGCAGCGCTCACTCTTACCCTCCCTGGCGACATTTCATTGGTTGTCCGCAGACCGCGCCGCGCCCAATGATTGGCTGAGCTCAGGAGACCTGATGAGTCACTACGGACGATCTCAGGTGATCGCAGCCCAAGCCTGGTGGTCCAGCACGCGGCGAGCCGTTTCGGTGCTCATGGCGGTATTGGTGCCCTGGCACGCGGTCGTCAGCAGCTTCGATCAGTTCGCAGGTCACCGACACTCGCATGCTCCGACCGTGATTGACAGCCCGCAGACACCGGCGCGTTCGATCCATCACGCCGACGTCGAGCGGTCCCACGTCGTGCATTCCCACGCAAGCGAGCACTCTCACGCACACGTCGAACACTCTCACGCAAACGGCGAGACCCGGGCACACGTCGAACACGCCCACCCAGGCGAACACTCCCACACCACCGCCGAGCGCCATCTGCACTCGCCGCATGACGCGAGCGTCGTGTACGAGAGCGACGCCTCTGTCATAGCTCCATCTGGCGAGGGCAAGCGCGCAGCTGTCCTCTTTGATGACGTCGCGATGCCATGGGTGCTCATCGCTGTCCGCGGACGGACGGTTGGCGCCCGACTGCTCGCTCTGGGCTCGCTCAAATCCATCGCCCGCGGGCGACTGGAACGTCCACCTCGCTCCCATCGGTGACGCGCGGCCTTCCAGGGCCAGTCATTGGACCCGCGCTGCGACAGGTGCGCCGCGGGCTGCAAGAGCGTAGCGCCCGCCTCAAAAGCGGCGCAAGGAGTGGATCATGAGTACCCGCAACAGAAAAAGCGCGCGCCGTTTTGGCGGCGTTTGCATCGCCGTGGCTGCGATTTGGTCGTCGCATGCACACGCTGAATCCTCTATCAGGTCAGACGGCGTTGACGACGAGGAACGAGGCGTAGATCGGGTCGGCGAAGCATCGGCGGCCATCGGACAAGAACGGGACGTGCCCTCGATCGCGGTCGGGACAGAGGTGGGCGCAGCCGTCCCCATCCTTGATCGCATCGTCGTCAAGGGCCAGGCGCTGCAGCTTCGCGACAGCGCTTTTTCGACCACCCAGATCGGCCAGGCTGCGATCGCGGCGGACCGCGTCAGCGATATCGACTCGCTGTTTCGGTACGTGCCGGGGATGACCGTGCGCAGTATTGGTTACGGTGCCGTCGCCTCCTCGACCGTGATCCGCGGATTCGGTGGCGGTGGCCACGGCGGCGACCTCGGCGTGGTGATCGATGGCGTGCCACTCAACGAAGCCAATTCGCACGCAGACGGGTATGTCGATGTGCAGGTGCTGGTACCGCTGGAGATCAGCCAGCTGACGGTCTACCGCGGACCGGTGTCGGCACTGTACGGAAACTTCAACCGCGGCGGCCTGATCGCCTTCGAGACGCGCAAGAGCGGGGACTACGCCGAGTTCGATGGCAGTATGGGCCAGTACGGCACGGTCGATATGCAGGCCGCGCTCGGCCTGCCGCTGGCCAACCGCAATCAGCTCAACATCGCGACCCAGCTGTTTCACACCGACGGATTTCGCGCGCAGTCGCAGTCCGAACGCAAGACGGTCGCAGGGCGGTACAGCACGGTGCTGAGCGAGCGACTCGACCTTGCGCTGTCGGCGCGCCTGCACAGCGCCGACGCCGACCATGGGGCGCGCTTGAGTCGTGTACAGTTTGATGTCGATCCTTACGGCATCGACCCGCGCACGCAGAACGATGGCGCTTCGAAGGACTTCCGCAGTCTCCGCGCTGACCTTGGCTACAGCCTGCTTCCAGGGCTCCGGCTGCTTGGCTTTGGCTACGATACGCGGCAGCAGTTCACCCGCTATTTCACCCGTCCGGTCAGTGGCGGAGCGCTACTCCAGCGCGAGGAAAGCTATGACCGCGACGTGCAGGGGGTCGGCTTCAGCCTCAACGGGGTGTCCTCGTCGACCCGCTTTCCGCTGACCTACGTTGCAGGCGTTGAGACTTTCAGGGAGCGCACCGCGTTCGAGTTCCACGATGGCCTCGCCCGCCGCGTCCGCGTCGGCCCTGCGATCAACGATCGCGAGTCCGACATTTCCAGCGTGTCGGCATTTGGCGAGGCAAATGTCGGGCTGCACCGGCTGCTCGAACTGACGCTTGGCCTGCGCTACGACCGCTTCTCTGGCCAGTGCCGGCTGCTCGGACCGGAGGCCGGCACCGATCCCTGCGACCGGCTGGAGTCCATCGACAACGCAAGCCCCAAGCTTGGTGCGAAGGCGCAAGTAACGGACTGGCTGCAACTGCGTACGAGCATTGCCGAAGGCTTCGCGATTCCGTCCGGCTTCACCAAGTACGCACCGGGTGCGCAAGCGCTGGAGCCGAGCGAGCTGCGCCAGACCGAACTGGGCCTGCTGCTGCAGGCGGGACCGGTGGAGATCGATCTGGTCGGCTATCGGATTCGCTCCAGCGAGGAGATCCGCGCGGTATCACCCGGCGTGTTCGAGAACTTCGGCGCAACGCTCAGGCGCGGCGTCGAGCTGTCCGTGAAGTGGGCGCTAACGCCGGACCTGGATTTGCGAGGCGTTCACGCGCATGCCGATTCGGAGATCCTTCGCAACGCCAACTCCGCCCTGCTCGGAAATTCAGTCACCGGCGTGCCGCGCCGCAGCGGCACGCTCAATCTCGCCTGGCGAGCGACGCCCGCGCTGACCTTCGATGCCGGCTATCGCCATGTGGGAGGCAGCTGGATGGACAGTGCCAACAGCCGCCGTTCGGCAAGTTACTCCGTCATCGATGCCGGAGCGTCCTGGCAACTTGAAACCCGCCTGCCGACACGGCTCAGCTTGGACATCGAGAACCTGACCGACCGAGTCCATGCGACGGCTGTATCGCTGTCGGGTGGGGAGGAATGGCTAACCCCGGGGCCGCCACGTTTTTTCCGCATTGGCGCGCAAATCGGATTTTGAATCGCAATAAAGCTACTCCCGTACATCCACCACCCCAAAAACGAGGAATCCAAATGAACAGAGCAACCCCAATCACCGCTGCACTCTTTTTCGCGCTGTCTGGCGATGCATTCGCGCACACCGTCTGGCTGCGCCAGGACAATGCCGGTTCCGACACCTACCAGGTCCACTTTGGCGGCCACGCCAATGCGCCGGCGCCCCATCACGCCGACAAGCTGAAGTCGGTTGAGGCCTTCGATGCGGACGGCGGCACGCTGCCGGTTCGACGCGAAGGTGGAGCGAGCGCCGTGCGGCTCGTGGTCGAAGGCACTCCGGCGCTGATTGCAGTGCATTACGACAACGGCATCCATACTCGCGCCGGGTCCGGCCCGAGCGTGCCGCGCCCGATGAATGAGGTGCCCGGCGCTACCCGCGCAACGCATGCGCTGAAGTACCACAAGACGATCGTGCGCTGGGGAACGGCGATCGTCGCACAGCCGCTGGAACAGCCGTTCGAAGTGCTGCCGGTGAGCAGCGCCGCACCCTTAGCCGATGAGCCGATGCGCGTGCGCGTGCTGATCAATGGCGAGCCGGCGTCAGGCATCTCGATCGGCCGTGGCGAGGACAACGCCGAGGCTGTCACCGACGCCCGTGGCGAAGCCGAATTCACGCCTCGAGAAGGCTTCAATCTGATCTGGGCCGGCCGCCGCGTTCCGGTCAGTGACGATCCGCGCGTTACCGAACTATCCTACGAGTACGCGCTTGGCTTCATGCTGCCCTGAGGGGAGTCAATTCACGCCGTCCGCTCGCCACTTTTCGGCTAGCGGGACATGTCTGAAGTCTCCGCACTGTTGCTGTCGGGGGCAATGCAAACGGACCCGAGCTGAGCGTATTCTACTGGCGGGGAGACAGGGGGATCACGCCGGCGCTGGTCGGGATTGCTGCTGTCGATCCTCAACCGTCCTCATGCGTCATCCTCAGGAGCGTGTATGCGCCGAAGCATCCTTTTCGTGGCGATCGCGATCGCTACGCTGGGCAGTGCGTCAGAGTCAATAGCAAAAGCGGGCAAGAGCAAGGCGGGTCACTCCTTCAAGGGCAGCGTTGAAGCCGTATACCGCAGCAACAACAACATCAATATCGCACCGGCATCTGGCCAGGGCTTCGACTTTGCCTCGCTCGACGAGTTCGGCATCGAGGACGAAGACGAGGGAGACGAGGATGGCGACGAAGACGAGGACGAAGACGAAGGCGATGACGATGACTGGTCCGATGACGACTGGGGCGACGATACCTTCGATGATCTGGTCGACGTGGATCCAGATGATGCCGAGATCGACGAAGATGACATCATCGACGAAGATGGCGACGGCATTGACGACCTGCTTGATCCCGAGAACATCATCGGCGTTGACAAGCAAGATCGCTACACGGCCAAGGTGGTACTGGCCCACAAGTACACATTCGCCAGTGAGTCGGTGGCGTGGGTCAATGGCTTGCGCTTCACCAGCGACACCCACAACCAGCGCGCCGATCTGGACAAATTCAATTACGCCGTGACCAGCGGCTTCGAGTTCAAACGCAAGGGCAGCCCGCACGCCTTCAAGCCGTCGGTGTCCTGGGTCAGCCTTGAGAAGGACAACAAGAAGTTTGTCAGCACATTCATCGTCTCGCTGGCTTACAGCTATGAGGTATCCAAACAACTTGGTCTGGGGCTCACCTACAACTATCAGGACAAGGATCTGGCCAAGCCCACCTCGCCGGATTCCAGGGTCGACACACTCGCGCTGAACGCAAGCTTCAAGGCCACCGACGAGGACATCTTCAAGCTGAAGTGGGCACCGAAGGTGGAGGACTCCAGCGTTGTGACGCGCGATACGGATGCCTCCGGATTCGAGATCACCTACACCCGCAAACTGCCTTGGGACATGACGGTCGGCATCGGCTACGGTGTCGACACGGTCGAGTACCCAAACCTGGAGCCGCAACGCAAGGACGACGGCACGAGCTGGGCCATCCAGGCCACCAAGGATATAGGCAAGAAGCTCTCGCTGGAGGCCGGCTACGAGTCCCGCGAGCGCGAGTCCAACATTCCTGGCAGGGATGCCGAGAACGACAGCTTCTATATCGGCGCGACGTACAAGTTCTGAGGTGCTGCAGGGGCGGGCCGGTCCCGCCCCTGCATCCGGATCAGCGCGCTCTCCGGATGAGGCCTATCGCGCGCGAGTCGGCTACGCCTCGATCGGGCGCGCCCGACGTTGGCGCTCGGGGTCACCGGGCTCGGCATCCTCCGCCGCCG
>JBGTIE010000724.1:0-3983 GCA_041745855.1 Lysobacterales bacterium
GTTCATCGCGGCCCGGCTGAGTGCGGCGGCGGCCGCGCCTGGCCCAAGACCAAACGCCGAAATGACTGCACTTGAGCCGATCCTGGCGCTGCAACGCAAGCTGTCGGCGATTCCCTCGTCCGATATGCTGCTGCTGGAAGAGATAGTCCTGCGCGATGGCAGGCACCTGTGCCTGTATCCACTGGCCGGCCGCGACCTGCACGAATCGCTGGCCGCACTGCTGGCGCACCGGATCCAACGGCTGCTGGTCGCCCGTGGCGCCATGCCGCCCGCCCTCAGCTTCGCGGTCAATGATTACGGGCTGATTCTGAGTAGCCCCAAATCAATCGGACTGAGTGATGCGGATTGGACAACGCTGTGGCGGGGCGATGGCCGCTCGCTGGAGGACGAACTTGCGCAGGTTGCCAACCTGAGCGAGCTGGCCAAGCGACAGTTTCGCGACGTCGCCCAGATCGCCGGCCTGAGCGTACGCGGCATGCCCGGTCAGCGCCGCGGTCTGCGGCAACTGCAGTTCTCGACCGGGCTGCTGTTCGAGGTCCTCAGCGAGCACGAACCCGGGCACCTGCTACTCGATCAGGCACGTGCCGAGGCGATGACGCAAAAGCTCGCGCCGGGTGCGCTGGGCGATTTGCTGCAGCGCTTGCAGACCTTGCCGCTGAGAATGCGGCAACCGAAGCAGCTCACGCCATTCGCCTTCGGCCTGTGGGCCGAGCGCCTGCGCGCCCGACTCAATCCGCAGGACTGGAAAAGCCGGGTCGAGGCGATGGCTGAGCGGTTGGAGAGGGGGTGAGTCGAGGGCTACCGAAGAGCAAAGCGGCGCCAGGTCGCCGCACTCCAAAAAGGGGCCGCGCGGCGCACATTTTGGAGTGCCCTGGCCTGACAGCGCTTTGCATCTACGCTCAGGAACGCACCACGCCATCCTTCACGACCAACCCGGCATGATCCGGACGATGCATCTGGCGCCGATCAATCAACCCGACACGACCATCCGCTGGCAAGGCCACGAACTGCGCCTGCACGGCGAAGCCGCGCTGTACTGGCCGGCGCGAAAGCTGCTGGCTTTGGCCGATCTGCACTTGGGTCGCGAGGGCCTGCTGCGCTCGGCCGGTCTGGCGATGCCGGGAGCGACCAGCGAGGCTGATCTGGCTCGACTGGACTCGCTGATCGCACACTACCGACCGAGCCGACTGCTGATCCTGGGCGACCTGCTGCACACTCGCTCCGCGGCGGGGCGCAACGAACATTGGCTGGACGAACTGGTGCGCTTGACCGATGTCAGGGACGTTCATGTGACGTGGCTGCTGGGCAACCACGATCGACCACTGAGGCTAGAGGTCCCCGCTGCCCTGCAGGTCGAGAACCGGGTCTGCATCGACGGTCTGAACTTCAGCCACGAACCGCCGACGGCCAACACCTCATCGCCCTCGCCACACATCTGCGGTCATCTGCATCCGGTACTGCGCTGGCGCGATCGCTTTGATCGCTGGCGCCTGCCGTGCTTCCAGGTCGATCCGGAATTGCTGGTCGTGCCCGCCTTCAGCCGCCTAGCAGGTGGGCTGGAAACGCCACTGACAGCAGATCGAGTGCTTTATCCGGTGGCTGAGGGTCGGGTGCTCGCGAGGGCCCAAAAAAGCAGGGCCCAGGGCTCAGGGCCCAGGGCCCAGTAGCGCTATTCGAGTTGCCCGCTTCAGCCAGGTCGTGACGCTGCGGTTCGCTGAGCTCACCGGCATCCTACGCGCACCGCCGCCGCTCTTCTGGGCCCTGAGCCCTTGCACTTCTGGGCCCTGGGCCCTGCTGTGCCTTGGGCCCTTGCTCTTCTGGGCCCTGGGCCCTGGGCCCTGGGCCCTTGCTCTTCTGACCCCTCAGCCCTCAGCCCTCACCCCTGTCCGTCCCCCGGCATCACCCCGTTATGAAACACCTCCTGCACATCGTCCAGGCCGTCCAGCCGGTCGAGCAGGTCCTGCAAGTCGTCGACCAGATCGGGGCTGACCTCGACCGGATTCTGCGCCGCCATCACGACATCGGCGTGGACCGGTTCCAGGCCGGCTTCGGTCATGGCGCTGCGGACCGCTTCGAACTGGGCCGCGCTGCACAGCACCAGACTCTGGCCGTCCTCGGTCTGCACATCGTCAGCGCCGGCCTCGAGCGCGAGCTCCATGACCCGCTCCTCGCTGGCGCTGTCGGGGGTGTCGAAATACAGTTCGCCACGATGATCGAACTGGAACGCGACCGAGCCAGTAGTGCCCAGATTGCCGCCGTGCTTGGTCAGCGCGTGGCGCACATCGGCCACGGTCCGGACCGAATTGTCGGTGAGTGTGTCGATGATGATCGCAACGCCGCCGGGGCCGTAGCCCTCGTAGCGGATTTCCTCCACCGCTGCGCCGCCATCGGCACCCGAACCGCGTCGGATCGCGCGTTCGATGGTCTCCTTGGTCATGTTCGACGCGAGCGCCTTCTCGATCCCCAGTCGCAGCCGGGAATTGCTGGCCGGATCAGCACCGGCGCGAGCGGCGACGGTGATTTCGCGGATGAACTTGGTAAACATCTTGCCGCGGCGCGAGTCTTCGGCGTTCTTGCGGCCTTCGATACTGGGGCCTCTGCCCATGGGATCGGTCCTGATTGGTGGTCTGTGGGGGTCGTGGCGGTAGTTTCCGGCGCCAACGAAGGCGCGGATGCTACCGCAGGACGCGCGAACTTGCTCGCCGCGGGGGGGCGCGAGGGTGCGATTCAAACGGATGTGGTTGCACGCGCCTGCCCATTGTGGAGCCAGCCTGCTGGCGAAGCTCTTGCTCTTGATTGGCTCTTGATCTTGCTCTTTGCTCCGGCTCTTGCCTTTTGTAGGAGCCAGCCTGCTGGCGAAGCTCTTGCTCTTGATTGGCTCTTGATCTTGCTCTTTGCTCCGGCTCTTGCCTTTTGTACAAGGAGCCAGCCTGCTGGCGAATCGAGGGCCACAGGCCCGCCGACGGCGCAGCCGGCGAGATGTTGCACTCCGCTCGACAGGCAACACTCAAGGACCACGCGGAGAGGTCCAAAAGCAAGGACGCAGAACAACAGCGCGAAAGCAAGAGCTTCGCCAGCAGGCTGGCTCCTACAGGAGCAGGAGCAAGAACCATGGCCCAACCACATTAGTTTGACTCGCACCCGGGGGCGCCAGGCGGCGATTCAAACGAATGCAGAAGCGGCTCTAGTCAACGCCGAATACTCTGCCGCCAGGGGGCTCACCTCGGGGTCGGGGTCGGAATCGGTATCGGAATCGATCCTTGTCCGGCGATATCCGACTGCGTCCTCGTGAACCTGGTAGCCACGCCGCCTGCGTTGTCAGCATCGCCACGATCTGGTCGAGTGCAGCGGCACTCTGAGTACACGGCGAGTCGTTGGTGGCGAACCTCATGCCGCTCTCGATTCCGATTCCGATTCCGACCCCGACCCCGATTCACCAACCCCGACTCCCGGCAGGCAGCGTAGCGCAGCGCTGATAGATGTCTTCACGCAATTGCGATGCGGTTCGCTGAGCTCACCGACATCCTACGCGCCACTTTGCGGCTTTCTCGCTCTTCACTGGCTACTGGAACTGGCCACTGGAACTGCTCTTCTGACCCCTCAGCCCTCACCCCTCAGCCCTGACGTGCTACCACGCCACCTCACTCCCATCCCAAGCCAGAAACCGGCCGCTGTCCGCCGGTTCGGCCGCTGCGACCAGTTGCAACAACTGACGTGCGGCGCGCTCGGGGCTGAACAGCTTGTCGGCCGGAACACCGGTCTGGAACGGCGTCGACAGCGGCGTGTCGACCGTGCCGGGATGCAGCAACAAGCAGCAGGATTGGCGGTTCAGTCGGCGCAGCTCAATTGCCAGCGTGCGGATCAGTTGGTTCTGCGCTGCCTTGGAGGCCCGGTAGGCATACCAGCCGCCGAGCCGGTTGTCGCCGATTGAGCCTACCCGCGCTGATACCGACGCGAACACGACCGGTCCGCGCACCCGCAGC
>JBGTIE010000725.1:0-2389 GCA_041745855.1 Lysobacterales bacterium
CGATCTGGCATCGGTGAGAACGCAGCGCCGATCCGCGCCGCGGTCAGTGCCGGCTGCGAATGGCTGGGCCTGCGCCTGGATGCGCAGGCCAATCAGGTCGGCAAGTCGCTGATCAGCTCACCCGACAGCGCTGTGCGCACCTGGGTGATCCCGACCGACGAGGAAGGCATGATCGCGCGTCATACGCTGCGGGCGCTGGAGAATGACCAATGACCTGGAACATTGAGGAGACGGATAGATGAAGGGCAGGGTGGCGGTAGTAACCGGTTCGACCAGCGGCATTGGTCAGGGCATCGCGGAGCAGTTCGCGTCGGCCGGGGTCAATGTGGTGCTCAACGGCTTCGGCCCGACCGACGAGATCGAGGCCCTGCGTGCCGGGCTCGCCGAGCGCCACTCGGTGCAGGTGCGCTACCACGGTGCCGACATGACCCAGCCCGAGCAGATTCGCTCCCTGATCGACTGGACTACGGCCGAGCTGGGCCGGGTCGACGTGCTGGTCAACAACGCAGGCATTCAGCACACCGCGCCGGTGCAGGAATTCCCGGCCGATCGCTGGGATGCGATCCTGGCGATCAACCTGTCCTCGGCCTTCCATGCCATCCAGGCCGCGCTGCCGCAGATGCTCGAGCGCGATTGGGGCCGGATCATCAACATCGCTTCGGTCCACGGACTGGTCGCCTCGATTCACAAGGCCGCTTACGTCGCTGCCAAACATGGGTTGGTCGGCCTGACCAAGGTCGTCGCGCTGGAGACCGCCCGCAGCGGCGTCACCTGCAACGCCATCTGCCCCGGCTGGGTCCTGACGTCACTGGTCCAGAAGCAGATCGACGCGCTGGCGCAGCAGGAAGGCTTGAGCCGCGAAGAAGCGCAGATGCGCCTGCTCGGAGCCAAGCAGCCCTCGCAGAATTTCGCCACCCCCGAGCAGATCGGCCAGATGGCCCTGTGGCTTTGCTCCGAGCACGCACTACAGATCCGCGGCGCCAGTCTGACCGTGGATGGGGGGTGGGTGGCTCAGTAGCTAAGGGCCCAGGGCACAGGGCACAGGGCCCAGAAGAGCGGCCAGCTGAGCGTAGTATGTCCGTGTGCCAGTACGTTCACGGCAATACAGAGCGATGAGCTTGTCTGTCCGATTCGGCCCGCGGTCATGCCGCAGCTCTACTGGGCCCTGGGCCCTGAGCCCTGTGCCCTGGACCATCCAATGAAGGTGGTCTTCCACATTTGCCTCACCGCCCCAACAAGGAACGCCAATGGCCCACCTCGCCCCCCTGCCCAAAGACACTCACCCCGAACTCGCCGAGAGCTTCGCGATCTTCGAGCGCATCCTCGGTTTTGTCCCCAACAGTCTGCTCACGATGCAGCGGCGGCCGAAAATCGTGGCGGGCTTTGGCGCGTTGACGCAGGCGGTGATGGATCCGGAAGGGGAGGTGGATCCGGGCTTTAAGCGGCTGATTGCACACTTCTGTTCGCGCGCGGCTGGTTGCCAGTACTGCATGGCGCATTCATTGGTCGCGGCGGAGATTCACGGTGTCAGCGACGCCAAGGTGGCGGCGGTCTGGGAGTATCAGTCCAGCCCGCTGTATAGCGACGCCGAGCGAGTCGCACTGGACTATGCGCTGGCCGCCGGAGTCGTACCGAACCAGGTCGATGAAGCGCTGATGACGCGCATGAAGGCGCATTGGAGCGAGGGGCAGATCGTGGAGATACTGGCGGCGGTCTCGCTCTACGGCTTCCTCAATCGCTGGAATGACTCGATGGCGACCGAGTTGGAACCCGCACCTATCGCTCTGGGCGAGTCGGTGCTTGGCCAGGGCGGTTGGACTGGGGGCAAGCATCGGTAGTTGCGGGGGCCCTGGCGCAGGCAGAACGAGTGACGCGGGAATCCGGTCCAAGGATAGGCACATCATCGTCATTGCGAGGCCCTCGCCGCTTGAATTCCATTCAAGGACGTGCGCCCATTCGGCGCGGGACGCGGCAATCCAGTGCTCCTTGTTCAGAGACGCAAACGCGATTGCCGCAGTCGATTAGGCTCCTTCGCGATGACGAGGGTTCAAGGCCCGTGGGCATTTCCGGGCCGGTAAAGGGTTCTCTCCATGAAACTATGACGTAACCCATTGACTTGTCATTGCGAGACACCTTTTCCGGCCCGTTGTGCACACGGGCCATGAACCAGCAAGAGCGGTCTCACGCGGAGACGCGGAGGACGCGGAGGAAGAGCAGGATCGAAGCGCGTAGTGCGAACAGCAGTCTTGAGCCGCGTTCACGACGCCTGATGTCAGATTGTTCTCTTGAAAGCTCTCTCCGCGACCTCCGCGTCTCCGCGTGAGAATGGTTCTTCTTCCGAGCGCCTTCTTCGATCTGGCAATGCACATGGGTCATGGTCCCGGCACTT
>JBGTIE010000726.1:0-6017 GCA_041745855.1 Lysobacterales bacterium
CGTCGAGCGCGAAACTGCCTTCGGCGTTGCCGGCTTCGAGCGCCTCGGCCAGCGCGTTCAGTCGCGGTGCGGTGGTGGCCCAGTCATCCAGCGCGGCCTGCAGCGTGCCGGCAATCGCATTGGCTCGGACGGCGCGGGAAAGATCGCGCGAAACCACGATCAGGGTGCCGTCGCGGCCTCCTTCCTTCAGGGATGCAAGTTTCATGGGTCGGGACCTCTTCAGTTCAGGGAAATGAGATGGACGGTGCCGCCGTGCAGGGCCGCCAGGCCGCGATCGAAGGTGACCAGGCGGCCATTGTTGGCTCGCGCCTGCGCGACCAGGTACGCGTCGGTGATCTGGCGGTGACCGAGCACTCCGGTCCAATCAACCTCAGCATAGTTCAGCGCATCCGGCCAGTAGCGGTGGCGCGGGTGGGCCTGAAAACGGTGCAGTATGGCCGTAGCTTCCTCGATTGATGCGGCTGCGCCGTGGCGCAGAGCGAAGCGCAACAAGCTGCCCTGCGTGCTCGGGCAGGTCGCGAAGGGCTCGTCATGGCTACTGAACCAGGCCACCGCCGGTACGTGATGGGTATGTGCCTCATCACCCAGCGCAATCAGCACATTGGCATCGAGCAGCCAGTTCATGCGTCATCCTCCAGCGCCCTGACATCCTCGCTGCTGACGACCCGGGCGGAGCGGAACAGCGGCAGCCCGGTGTCGGCACTGATCTGGTAGCAGGGCGCCCGTTCGGCGACTGCGCTTTCGCTGCGCAAGCCACGCCGGATCAATTCGGTGACGGTTTGACTCAGGCTGCGCTCGGTTGCGCGGGCCAGGGCGGTCGCGATGTGATGCAGGTCTTCGGGCAGGTCGATAGTCGTACGCATGGCCGGTCCTTGCGTTGCATCAGTGCATCATGATGCAGTGGGCATCGTGATGTCAATTTTGGCGTTCCTTCAGTTGTTTGTGAGTCAAGCTGAACCGTGCGGCTATCCGGCGAGCAGAGTTGGGAGTCGGGAGTCGGGAGTGCGCATCGGCTACAGGTTCGCTCTTGCTGTGGTGCTTGCACACTTCGCTGCAGGCGGCATTCAAGCTCGCCAGATTCTTCGGCAGCCATGGCTTTCGCTTCTGTTCTTGCTCTTGCGCTTGCTCTTGAACTTGCTTTTACTCCCGACTCCCGACTCCCGACTCCCGACTCCCGACTCCCGACTCCCGACTCCCGACTCCCGACTCCCGACTCCCGACTCCCGACTGTCTCTACGAGTCCGCCGCATTCCCGCTCTCAAAATGCCGCTCCAGCCCGGTCCAGCACTGCTGGTATTCGAGTTGACGGAAGTCCGCTGCCAGTGCCTGCGCGGTCGGCCGGATCACCAGCCGCGACTCGAACATGAAGGCCATCGTGTCGGTGATGATGTCGGGCCGCGACAGGTCGGCGTTGCTGGCTTTCTCGAAGGTCGCCGCGTCCGGGCCGTGGCCGCTCATGCAGTTGTGCAATGACGATCCGCCGGGCAGGAAACCGTCCGCCTTGGCGTCATAGGCGCCGTGTACCAGGCCCATGAACTCGCTCGCCACATTGCGGTGGAACCAGGGCGGCCGGAAAGTGTTCTGCATGGCCAGGATTCGCGGCGGAAAAATCACGAAGTCCAGATTGCTGACACCCTCGCTGTCGCTGGCCGAGTGCAGCACCAGGAAAATCGATGGATCGGGATGGTCGTAGCTGATCGAGCCAATCGTGTTGAAGCGGCGCAGATCGTACTTGTAGGGTGCGTAGTTGCCGTGCCAGGCGACCACGTCCAGCGGCGAATGGCCGATGTCGGCGCGCCACAAGCCGCCCTGGAACTTGGCCACCAATTCGAACTCGCCCTCAAGTTCATCGAAGGCTGCGCACGGGGTAAGGAAATCGCGTGGGTTGGCCAACCCGTTGGAGCCGATCGGACCCAGATCTGGCAGCTTCAGCAGGGCTCCAAAGTTTTCGCAGACATAGCCACGCGCGCTGCCGTCGGGCAGCGTCACCGCGAAACGCACGCCGCGCGGGATCACCGCGATTTCCTGCGGCTCCAGCTCGATCCGCCCCATCTCGGTCGCGATAGCCAAGCGGCCAGCCTGCGGCACGATCAGCATCTCGGCATCGGCGTTGTAGAAATAACGGCCGCGCATGTCGCGATTGGCAGCAAACAGATGAATGCCGATGCCGGTCCCGCCTTCCGGGCCGCCATTGCCGGCCATCGTGTACAGCCCGTCGATGAAGTCGGTCGCCGCTTGAGGTTCCGGCAGCGGACTCCAGCGCAGCTGATCGGGGGTGACCGGGCCGGTCCCGAAATCATTGTGGAAGTGGCCCGCCTGCAGCGCACTGAAGCGCCCATGCATCGCCGCCGGCCGGATCCGATACAGCCAGCTACGCCGGTTGCTGTGCCGCGGCGCGGTAAAGGCGGTGCCGGAGATCTGCTCGGCATACAGCCCGAAAGGCGCCTTCTGCGGCGAATTGCGCCCGACCGGCAAGGCGCCGGCCAGCGCTTCGGTGGCGTAGTCGTTGCAGAAGCCGGATTGGTAGGTGCAGGACGACGACATACAGAAAGCTCCATCTTGCTCATAGGGCCCAGGGCTCAGGGCCCAGAATCGCAGGCCGTGATTGGTTGATAGCATCGCGCTCACCACTGGGCCCTATGCCCTGGGCCCTATGGCGTTCAGCTCGATTCACGCCGCCCGCTCAAAGGACTCCCCGCCGCATCTGATCGCGCTCGATGCTCTCGAACAGGGCCTGGAAGTTGCCTTCGCCGAAGCCTTCGTTGCCCTTGCGCTGGATGATCTCGAAGAAGATCGGGCCGATCGCGTTCTGGGTGAAGATCTGCAGCAGCAGCTTGCGCTTGGTCTCCGGGTCGGCGTCTATCAGGATCTTGTTCTGCGTCATCCGGGCGACGTCCTCGCCGTGACCGGGAATGCGCTCATTGATGACGTCATAGTAGGTGCTGGGCGTGTCGAGGAACTTGACGCCCTGGGCAATCATTGCCTCGACGGTTGCGTAGATATCGTCGGTGAAGCAGGCGATGTGCTGGATACCTTCGCCCTTGTACTGGTCCAGGTACTCGTTGATCTGGCTCTTCGGATCGGAAGACTCGTTCAGTGGGATCCGGACCATGCCGTCGGGCGCGGTCATTGCCTTGGACACCAGGCCGGTCTTGGCGCCCTTGATGTCGAAGTAGCGGATCTCGCGGAAGTTGAACAGCCGCTCGTAGTAGTCCGACCACTTCGCCATGTTGCCGAAATGCAGGTTGTGGGTCAGGTGGTCGATGAAGGTCAGACCGAAGCCGACAGGGTGCTGATCGACGCCGGGCAGGGGCTCGAACTCGTCGGCATAGGTGTCGCCGCCGCTGCCATAGCGATCGACCAGATAGAGCATGCAGTCACCGATTCCCTTGACCACCGGCACGTCCAGCGCGCGGGTTTCGGCCTTGTGCTCCTGCAACTCGCCACCGTTGGCCAGTACCTGCTCGCACACCCATTGCGCCGGCTTGCTGACCCGAATCGCAAAGCCACAGGCGCTCGGGCCGTGCTGGGCGGCGAAATCCGAAGCGAAGGAGTCGGGCTCCTCGTTCACCAGGAAGTTCACCGTGCCCTGACGGTACAGCGTGATCGCCCTGGCCTTGTGCCTGGCGACCGCGGTGAAACCCATCTGGCGGAAGTAGTCGTGCAGGACTTGGGCATTCGGCGCGGCGTACTCGACAAACTCGAAGCCGTCGATCCCCATCGGGTTCTCGAACAACGGCGACTTGGCCGGCTGCAATTGGGCATTCATGGCGATCCTCCCGGAATCATAGGCGGGCTACTGCCGCGATAGCCCGTCAGTATAGTTTCATCTGAAACTAAATGCATGTGGCGGTGCAGCATTGGGGCAGGGCTGAGGGGTGAGGGCTGAGGGGCTAGAAGAGCAGGGCTCAGGGCTCAGGGCTCAGGGCCCAGAAGAGCCAGTCCGCAGCCGCCGCAGAGGTTCTGGCCATAACCGCATTTGCTCCGTATCGCGTACCGATAGACAGTACGAAACGATGGCGATCCTCTCGTTTCGGTGCAAGGACTGAGGAGCACACATGATCAGGAAACTTCCCCCGATCCATCCCGGTGAAATCCTGCGTGCGGAGTTCATGGAGCCGCTGGAGCTTTCAAGCAACGCGGTAGCGCGAGCGATCGAGGTCACGCCGAGCCGGGTCAATGACATCGTGCGAGAGCGCCGCGGTATCAGCGCCGACACGGCACTACGCTTCGCGCGCCTGTTCAACACGTCGGAACGTTTCTGGATGAACCTGCAAGCCACCTACGACCTGCAATGCGCCGAAGATGCAGGCGGCGAGCAGATCGCGCGGATTCAACCGATCGTCCACATCGCCGCATAGTACCGCCAGACTTGGAGTTTCAGCGGGACGCTGGCGCTGGCGCCGAGTCAGCTACGAACAACGCACGACGAACCCGCGGTAGCGCGGTCCCGGCGCGCGTAAGGCGTCGGCTTTCACCTCAGTCCCTTTCGCGCCGGCGGCCGCGTGTCCGAGCGCAGACGCGAACTTCCGAGCTAAGCTGCAAGGCGGCGGTACCTTTCGACCAGGAGAGCGGGCGTGCGGGCTTTTCGATGCGACAGATGCGGCTCGCGCGCCTATCTGACCAATCAAGCATGCGTGCATTGCGATGCATTACTCGGCTTCCTGCCCGAGGAGCGCGCGATGGGAGCGTTCTCGATCGGCGCCGACGGCAGCCTGCTGCGCTATTCCAACGCTGCCCACCGCTGGCGTCGCTGCGCCAATGCCTTCAACGCCTGCCGCTGCAACTGGCTGATTCGAGACGACGACGACAATGGGCACTGTCGCTCTTGCCGCTTGACCGCGTCATGGCCGGATCAGCGCCTGCCGGAGAATCAGCAGGCCTGGCACGACATGGAGGCGGCCAAACGCAACTGGCTGGCCAGCGTGCTCGATCTGCATCTGCCCGTGCGCTCCAAGCAGGAGGATCCCGAGCAGGGCCTGGGCTTCCATTTCATGCGCCAGATCGACGCCTCCAAGCCGATCTTGACTGGGCATGCAGCCGGCGATATCACGATCAACGCGATCGAGTCCGATCCGGTTCAGCGTGAGCGCAGCAAGGTCGATCTGCACGAGCCTTACCGCACCCTGCTGGGTCACTTTCGGCATGAGTCTGGCCATTACTACTGGGATCTGCTGGTCCGGGACTCGCTGCTGATCCAACCCTTCAGGGCGCTGTTCGGTGATGAGCGTGAAGATTACGCGCAAGCGCTGCAGCACCATTACGACCATGGACCCCCAGCCAACTGGCAGTCGGCCTATGTCAGCGCCTACGCAACCGTGCATCCGTGGGAAGACTGGGCCGAGACATGGGCCCATTATCTGCACATGGTCGACCTGATCAGCACCGCCAGGGCCTGGCAGCTGAACGTCGGCGCCTACCGCACTGAGCGGATGCTGGAGCTGCTGCCGGCTCAGGCGCCGCTGTCGGCGGAGTTCATCGGTCTGCTGCAGCAATGGACGCCACTGACCCTGGTTGCCAACAGCCTGAATCGGAGCCTCGGCCATGCCGATGCCTACCCTTTTGCCCTGGCCTACGCGGCACTGCGCAAGATGCAGTTCGTCCATGAGGTGGTGAAACCCTTTAATCCCGGAGGCGGACTTGACGAGTAGGCTACTGGAACAGGCCACCGGAACTGCTCTTCTGACCCCTCAGCCCTCAGCCCTCAGCCCCAGGATGTGGCATCTTCCCCCGCTCCCCAGCCACCCGCAGGATCGCCCTTGCAGCCGACCTCGCTCGATCTGGAGCATTTCCTTCCGTATCGGCTGAGCGTGCTGTCGAACCGGATCAGCGCTGCGATCGCGCGTGAGTACGCCGAGCGTTTTCAGCTGGGCATGACCGAATGGCGGGTGCTGGCGGTGATCGGACCGTCGCCGGGACTGAGCGCCAGCGAGGTGGTCGAGCGCACGGCAATGGACAAGGTGGCGGTGAGCCGGGCGGTCGATCGGCTGGTGCGTTCGGGCCGATTGCTGCGCGAG
>JBGTIE010000727.1:0-9321 GCA_041745855.1 Lysobacterales bacterium
TCGCGCTGCTGCTGGCCGGCGGCGGCCTGTATGGCGTGGTCGCCTTCAGCGTCGCCCAGCGCACCCGCGAGTTGGGCGTTCGGCGCGCACTCGGCGCACCGTCGAGGCGCTTGCTGCGTAATCTGCTCGGTCGCAGCGGGATGGAAGTGGGCGCCGGCATCGTTGCCGGCTTGTTGCTCGGTCTGGCACTGACCCGCGGTATGGCGGCCATCCTGAACGATTTCGTCAGCTTCCACGTCCTGACCGCCGGCGCGATCGTGCTGCTGCTGGCCATGGTCGCGGCCATCGCCGTCCTGCTGCCCGCTCGGCGTGCGCTGGCAGTCGATCCGATGGTGGCGCTGCGGTCGGAGTGAGACTACAATGGCGATGTTCCTACACTATGTAGGGCTTTCTTTGGAAGCGCCATGCAGACCGTCAGTATTCGACAACTCAAGAACAATCCCAGTACGGCGTTGGCCGCGGCACGCGCCGATGACATGGTGGTGGTAATGAACCGCGATCGCCCGCAGGCACTGCTGGTGGATCTGAACCGATTGGGCGTACCTGACCTTCCTGCAGTGCGGGTGGCGTTGGCGGTGTCGTTGTTCCGCAGCGGGGCCGTGTCCGCAGGGTTCGCCGCTCGCGTTGCCGCCAAGCCGTTGGGAGAAATGCTGACGTTGCTGTCAAGCCAGCGTATTCCATTGACGGGTGACAGCGATGCGGCGGCCGACCAGACTGCTGAAGAGATCAGACGCGCACGCGAGTGGCTGGTGAAGCCGGCGGCGTGAGCCGTCGCGCGGTCATCGCTGACGCCGGTCCGCTGATCGCATTGGCGCGCATCGAGTCACTGGACTTGTTCCAGGACCTGTTCGGTCGGGTATACATCACGACTACGGTCCGCGATGAAGTATTGCCCGACGCGAGGTGCTTCCCCGACATCGAGCCATTGACGCGCGCGCTGGCGGTGGGATGGATCGAAGTGGTGGAAGAACCCATGAACGAATGGCGTCCACTCAATCCGGGTGTCGATGTCGGCGAGGCCAGCGCCATTCACCTGGCCTATCGATGGCGGGACTCAGGTGACAGTGTCCTGCTGGTGATGGATGACCGCGCCGGTCGGCTGGAAGCGAGTACCCATGGAATCGCCTTGATCGGTACGGCTGGCTTGATTGGTCTGGCCAAGACAGAGGGGCTGGTGCCGGCGGCGCTGCCGCTGTTGCAGAGATTGACTCGATCAGGCTACTACCTCGGGTCATCGGTCATCGAGGCGGTGTTGGTCGACGTTGGGGAGTAGACACATCAGCGTCGAGGACTGCATCTTTATGTGCGATAGCGCACAGATTCATGTCGCACATGGCAACACGATTCGCGGACTGAACCGGTCGCCGCAAGTGTAGATCACTCCTCTGCCGCACCAGATCAGATCGAGACCGTTAAATCAGACTGCATCCAAACGTGACCCTGAGGCCGTATTCCGGTGGTCCATCAAAGAGAGGCTCAGCTCATGCGCATTCATGCCTGCCTTGCATTGATCCTGCTGCTTGTCACCTCGCCGGCGTTTACGGCCGACCACAACGACGCGCCGAAGGTCCGACAGGATCCGACCGCCGACATCAACGACATTTATGCCTTCGTCAATCCGAACGATCCGGGCGAGACCATATTTATCCTGACGGTCGTGCCGGACGCGCCGGACGGCGCCCGCTTCTCCGACGCGGTCAAGTACACCTTCTTCATCAACAGCGGCAGCGTCGAGAAGAACATCAGCTGCAACTTCATCGACGAGGGTGACGAAATACTCTGCGCCGGACCGAACGAACTGTTTGTGCGCGGCGAAGTAGGTGGCGAGGTGATGGGCGACGGCATGCGGGTGTACAGCGGACTGCGTGACGATCCGTTCTTCTTCGATGGCCCCGCCTTCAATCGAACACGGGCCACCTTGATGCCGGCCTTTACCGATCCCGGCTTCAATTCCTTCGGGACCTTCAACACTCTTGCGATCGTACTCGGGGTACAGACTTCGCGTCTGGTCAGCGAGGGCGAAAGTTCGATCCTGACTTTCTGGGCCAACTCCGAACGCCTGTTTGGGGATGGCATCAGCGGCGCGATCACCGGCGCCTGGTACGACCCGGCCAATCCGCGGCACGGGTTCTTTGTGCATGTCTCACGCCTGCCGGACGGCAGCGAACGCTTCGTCGTCAACTGGGATGTCTACACGCCGCCGGCCGCCGGTCAGCAAGCAGGCCAGCAACTCTATCTGGTGGGCGACGGTCCCTTCGATGGCGACAGCGCGACGGTCACGGTCTTTTCCACCAGCGGCGGCAGTTTTCCACCGACCTTCGGAGACGCGGTCCAATTGGTGGAGTGGGGAACCTTGACGTTCGTATTTTCAGATTGCAATACCGCCCAGCTTAGCTACAACTCGATCCTGTCCGAGTACGGCAGCGGCGAGTTGCCGCTGACCCGCCTGACCAACATCGCCGGGCTGGATTGCCAGTTCCTCGATCGCGGTCAAATCGACCGGATGGGCAGGCCCGGAGTGAATACCGCGTTGATCGACCTGCTCGCCAATACCGGATTGAAGGACGCCTACAACCGCGCCAGCGACCCCGCTACCTGGGCGCCATTGTTCCAGGCCGAGATGCAGAACAACATCGCCGCCCTGGACACCCTCGATGGCATTGTCGGCAACGCATTGCTGCCGCCCGAAACACTGGCCGCAGTGCTGGTCGACGACCGGCTGGTGATCGACGTGTCTGTGCCGGATTGCGATGCCTATCTTGCAGTCGAGTTGGGCGTCGCCGGGCAGTGCGGCGGGCGGACGCTGGAGCGTGATGTGATCGACGACACCCTTGGCGCGCTGGTCGGGCCCGGGGTCAGTGATTTCGTCGACCTGGACAGCGAATTCCTGACGCAGTTCCCGTTCATGGGGCCACCGCAGTAGCCCGCTGAGCGCGGTCATGAGCGGCGCAATCCGGCCCGTAACTGGGCCTTTGAGCGGATTGCGGGCCAGCTGCTCGGCGTTCCTGGCCCTCTGGCTGGGAGCGTGCAGCAGCACGGTCGTGCAGGCACCAGCCGGTGCGCCGGCCGAACCAGTGGCCGCTAGCGCGATCGACTGGGTCGGAAAGCGGCCCTTGCCGCTGGTCCTGTACCTGCCCAACTGGCCCGCTGATCCGGACCAGCTAAGGACGACGTCGGCGAACATCTATCTGGACAATCTGGACGCACGCATCTCGCAGCTGCAGCGCAGCTTTGATCATCGTCCGGACCCCGATCTGGCGCAGGCATTGGCGCTGAGCCTGACCCATCGCTACCGGATTCGCGGCGTGCTGGCCGATGCCGAGGCTGCGGGGGCGGTGCTAGCCGCACAGGCGGCCGCGCACCCGGAGCACGGTTCGCTGCAACTGGCTCACGCCCACTGGTTGGCGCTGTTCCATCGTTTCGGCGAGGCACGGGAGGTGATCGGCAAAGTGACGGCGTCGGATGTAAACGCTGCGCTGTTGGCGAGCCAGCGCGACGAGATAAACCTGGCGCTCGGGCGCTACGAAGATCTCGGGGCGGCCTTCCAGCTTCCGGGGGAGAACCCGCCGGCGGACATCTATCAGCTGGCCGCGCGCGCCAATGCGGCGGTGCTGCAGGGTGATCTGGATCTGGCCAGCCGCTTGTATTTCGAAGCGCAGAGCCACTACCGCGATGTCGGGCCTTACCCGCTGGCCTGGTTGCATACCCAGCAGGGCATCGCCTTGCTGCGCTTCGGGCAGATCGAACAGGCGGCGCGTTTTTTCAGCGCGGCGCGGGATCGATTGCCGCAGTATTACCTGGCCACCGAGCATCTGGCCGAATGCCTGACCGAGATGGGCCGCTTTGAGGAGGCTCGGGCGCTGTATGCCGAAGTGATCGAACAGACCGGCAATGCCGAGTTCCTGGCGGCGCTGGCGGGACTGGAAGAAGTCGCCGGCAACGCCGCCCTCGCGCAGTCTCTGCAGGCACAGGCGCAGCAGGGCTACAGCGTCCTGCTGGAGCGCCATCCTGACGCCTATGCCCAGCACGCTGCAGAGTTCTACCTGGACATCGGGCAGACCGAACTGGCCCACGAACTGGCCAGGCGCAATCTTGCCCTGCGTCAGGATGTCGGCAGCCGGCTGCTGTCGGCGGAGGTGGCACTGCGCCGTGGCGATCTGTCGACGGCTTGCGAGCAACTCAAGCAGGTGGCGGCGACCGGGCTGCAGCCGCCGGAATATCTGGATTTGCGCGCGCGAGCCGATTGCGCCAAGGTGCGCAGTGCCTGACCCGGAGCTTCCGGGTGCAATTCAAAGTGATGTTTCCGCGCCGGTTCGGGAGCGATGTGAGCAGCGGGTTCGTACTCGTACTCAGCATCGCGGTACTCGTACTCGTACTCGAAGCCATCACACCGCTTTCGAGTACGAGTACGAGTACGAGTACGAGTACGATAGTCGGCGATAACCGATGGCCGCCGCAGGTCGACCTCACCCAACATGAGTTTGAATCGAATCGCACGCGGAGCTCCCGGCTCGATGTACCAGCAAGCGCATTTCAAGGAAGATCGACCCGAGCTGATTCGAGAGCTGGTCGATCATTTTCCGCTGGCGACGCTAGTGTTGCACAGTGCGCAAGGCCTGCAGGCCAATCACCTGCCGATGCTGTGGCGCGGCGATGCGCTGGATGGCTGCCTGCAGGGGCACATCGCGCGCGCCAATCGGATCTGGCAGCTGCCTGCTGCCGATGCTGCAGCCGAGGAGGCGTCGGAGCTGCCGGCGCTGGCGATCTTCCAGGCTGGCGACGGCTATGTGTCACCGAGCTGGTATCCGTCCAAGCGCGAACTCGGCAAGGTAGTGCCGACCTGGAACTACGCCGTCGTGCACGTCCACGGACGGCTGCGCTTCATCCATGACCCGGCTTGGCTGGAGGGCTTCCTTGGCACGCTGACCGACCGCCACGAGGCACAGCGCGCGCAGCCCTGGCACATCTCGGACGCGCCGCAGGACTACCGCAAGGCGCAGTACCGCGCGATCGTTGGGCTGGAACTGCAGATCGAGCGGGTCGAGGCCAAGTTCAAGCTCAGTCAGAATCGCTCCGCCGCCGACCGAGCCGGGGTGCTGGCGGGCCTGGCCGAGGAGGGCGATGCCCGGGCACTGCAACTGCGGGCGTGGATGCAGCGCCAGTCGACCGAGTGAACTCTGGAAGCAATCGGGGGGTTCTGAAGCTGTAGGCCAGCTCGTGACGAGAGGCAAGCACAAGTAAGCGCGGTCGGATGCCAGTCAACAGCTGATGTAGCTCCCTCAGCAAGGCATACTTTCGCCCACCCACTATTCCTGAGGACACCATGGCCGGTTCCGGTTCCGTCTTGCTACTGCTGGGTTCGGCCGGTTCGGCGGTGGCGGCCCTGTTGCACCTGGGTTGCATTGCCTTCGGCGGCAGCTGGTATAGAGCGCTCGGGGCTGGCGAAGCGATGGCGCGGATGGCAGAGGCCGGCCACTGGCGGCCGACGGTCGTGACCCTGGGCATCGCGACGGTGCTGTTTGTGTGGTCCTACTACGCCCTGGCCGCGGCAGGATATGGCTATCGTCCGCCGCTGCTCAGGACCGTTCTGGTCGGCATAACGCTGGTCTATCTGGCGCGCGGACTGGCCTTCCTGCCGCTGATGAAGGTGTTCCCCGACAACAGCATGATCTTCTGGGTGATCAGCTCCGGCGTCTGCCTGCTGCTCGGGTCGGTACATGCGGTCGGTCTGGCGATAGCGTGGTCGCGACTGAGTCCCGTCAGCGCTCCCTGACCCTCAGCCTTGGCCCTGCGGCTCTTACTGACCCCTCAGCCCTCAGCCCTCAGCCCTGAACCGGAAAACTCGCCGTCGTCACGCCGTCGTGGTGCTCGATGCGCAGGTCGATGGCATGGCGGTCACACAGCCGTCGGACGATCGCAAGACCAAGGCCGAAGCCGGCGCTCGAGGTCCCTTTCCGGAACGGTTCAAAGGCCGCGCCGGCCAGCGGTTCCCGGGCGCGGTTGCTGATCCACAGTCGGGACTGCCGCACTTCGATCCGGATATCGGGATCGCCCGGCCGCCCGTCGTGATCGCCGTGGGCGAAGGCGTTGCCGAGCAGATTCGCAAGCAGGATCTGCGTCACGTTTTCGGCCAGATCCACCTTCGTATCAGCCGGCACATCGATGGCCAGTTCAAGATACCGGTCGGAGTGCAGGCTGGACTGTTCGATGATCACTCGCTCAATCAGCGGCAGCAGCAAGGTGGCGCCGGACGGCCCGTCGACCGCAGAATGGGGCCCGTCGATCTCGCGCGCCAGACTGAGCAGCGTCGTCACGGTCTGCTCCAGCTGCCGTGCCGATTGCTGGATCGCCGCCAGCTTGCGGCGGGCATCGGTGCCGAGTTCCGGATCGCTGGCCAGCTGCTCGCCGTAACTGCGGATCACCGCCAGCGGGGTGCGCAACTCGTGACTGACATCGCGGGTGAACTCCTGCTCGCGTTCGATGAAGGCGCCAACGCGCCGGACCAGATCGTCCAGTCCGCGGGCGAGGATGCCGACTTCATCCGGCGTGTTCGTCGCACCTGTCGGCAGCCAGTCACCCCCCGGCAGACGATCTGGCTGCAACCTGACCACCGCATCGACCAGCTGTGACAGTGGTCGGGTGGTGCGGCGTCCGATCCACCAGCCGAGCAGCAGCGCCAGCGCCAGCGCAATCCCCGCCGACCAGCCGAGGATTGCAACGACCTGCGCGCGCATCTGGCGGAAGATCAATCGACTGCCAACCTCGGCCACCAGCCAGGCCTGCGTGTCGCCGACGCGAAAATCGTGCAGGTGATAGTGGCGGCCGTGCGAGCCTGCGAACTCGCGCTGCTCCGGCTCATCCCGCCACGCCTGCCGGAGTTCGGCCGGAAACTCGGCCGGATCCGGGACCAGTACCGTGTTGGGATCCTCTGGCGGCAGCCACTCGCTGTGCTGCAGATAATGCGTGCGCTGGCGGGCCTCCTCCTGCTTCAATCCTTCGACCAGATAGGCGTCCTCGACCGTGTAGGCAAAGGCCAGCGCGTAGAGGGTGAACAGGGCAATGAGTCCAAACGCGAAGATCGCAAAAGCGAGCATCAGCCGCCGTTGCAGACCACGAACCGGACGCTGTTGAGCCGAGTTCATGCGTTGCCGTCCAGGCGGAAGCCGACACCGTGAACGGTGATGAGCATCGGCTGGGTGAATGGTCGGTCGAGCGCCTGCCGGAGCAGATACAGGTGCGAGCGCAACGGGTCCGACGGCGGGATCTCGTCCGGCCAGAGCTGGCGCTGCAACTCGCTGCGGGTCAGCGCGCGTGGCCAGGCTTCGGCCAGCGCAAGCAAAATCAGCCAGGGCATCCGCTGCAGTGCCAGCGGCTGACCCTGGCGGGTGGCCGTTGCGCTACGGCGGTCGATGCACAGCGTGCCGATCTGCAGTTGGTGGGCGCTGCCGACGCGATGGCGCTGCGACAGCGCCAGGCAGCGGGCAATCAACTCGTCGCTGGCGAAGGGCTTGACCAGATAGTCGTCGGCACCGGCGGCGAACCCGGCCAGCTTGTCGGTCAGGGTGTCACGCGCGGTCAGCAGCAGGATCGGAACGTGTCGATCCGCCTCCGCTCGCAGGCGTCGACACACGCCCAGGCCATCGAGTCCCGGCAGGCCGACATCCAGCACCAGCACATCCGGCGGATCGGCCAGCGCCAACTGCACGCCGGTGCGGCCATCGGCGGCGTAGTCGGCAGTGATTCCGTGCGCCTCGAACACCCCCGCCAGCGCATTGCGCAAGGGCAGGTGGTCTTCGATCAGCAGGACTCGGAGCGGAGTGGCAGGCATGGGCGGTGGTCGTTGTCTCGGCTGAAGGGTGCACAGCGGCGCCCGGTTGCGCGCCAGTCTAGCGTCCACAGACTGCCGACCCGTCGTGAACTGAACTTCAAATGTGCTGTGTGCCGCTCTGCTGATCCCCAAGCCAGTCGGGAGTCGGGAGTTGGGAGTCGGGAGTAAGGGCAAGAGCTCAAGCCGGCGCGCGCTGCGGCGCGAAGCCCGATCTGGCCGACCGCATGCGTCGGAACAGTCATTGCGAACCACCCCAAGGTGCGAACTCCCGACTCCCGACTCCGAGGGCCACGTCCGCAGCCGCCCAACAGCCCTCGCACCGTTTGAACTCCACTTGAACTCCCCCAGCCGACACTGCCTGCCATCGGTGCCAACGGGTGCCTGACAGGAGGCAATGCGTCATGTGGAAATGGATCAAGCGAGTGGTTGTGGGTGTGGTGGTCACGGCGTCGCTGCTGGCGCTGGCCGTCTACGGTTATGTACGCAGCCTGGATCTGGACCGCGAGCCGGGGGTTGACACCGCGGCCACCGGGGCGGATCTGGGCTTTGCTTCGGTCGCTGGGGCGGACCGTGGCCGCATCCTGATTGTCGTCACCAGCACGGCCAAGCTCGCCAATGGCAAGCGCACAGGCTTCGAGCTGACCGAGGTCTCGCGAGCCTGGTGGGTATTTGTCCATAACGGCTATGCGGTGGACATCGCCAGCCCGCTCGGTGGCGAGCCGCCGATGGTTCGAGACGACGACCTGATCGAGGCCGATCATGCCTTTCTGAACGATTCGCTGGCGCAGAGCCGCCTGCGTGCGAGCATCGCGCTGGCCGACGTCGATCCGGCCCGCTACGCAGCGGTCTACTTCGCCGGTGGCAAGGGCACGATGTTCGACTTTCCGAACAATCCGCACATCGCTCGCATCCTGCGCGACATCGTTCCGCGCGGCGTCGTCGGTGCGGTCTGTCACGGCCCGGCGGCGCTCTTGGGCGTGACTCTGGCCGATGGCAGCAGCTTGTTGGACGGTCGACGGGTGACTGGCTTCAGCAATGCCGAAGAATTGTTCCTGGCCCCCGATGCCCGTGAGCGCCTGGGCTTTTTGCTACAGGACGCGCTGGCGACTGAGGCCGGCAGCTATCTGGAAGGTCCGCTGTATCTGGAGCACAGCATCGTCGACGACCGGCTGGTGACCGGCCAGAATCCATGGTCGACCTGGGCGGTAGCCGAAGGCATGCTGCGCGCACTCGGACATGAGCCGGTGGCCCGACCGCTGACCGCGGAAGAACGCAGCGTGCAGCTGCTGGCCATCTATCACCAGCAGGGTCTGGATGCGGCCATGCTGGACAAGCACGACGGCCCGCGCAGCGACAAGCAGCTGTTGCTGATGCACGCCCTGATTGCGGCGATGCGCTGGCGGATCGGGGAGGCTTATTCGCTGCAGCGGCTGGCGCGGGGCTGACGTTCCGGCAGGCGGGCGCGAGTCGAAGTGAGGGCCCAGGGCCCAGGG
>JBGTIE010000728.1:0-7676 GCA_041745855.1 Lysobacterales bacterium
CGGTGAAATCGGGATGAAAGGCTGCCAGAGAGCAGGGCGGGTTGGCAATGTCTGGTTGAGTAGGGCTGAGGGGTCCGAAGAACAGGGCTGAGGGCTGAGGGCTGAGGGGTTAGAAGAGCAGGGCCCAGGGCATAGGGCCCAGGGCCCAGAAGAGCCGTTTCGGCGCGCGTAGAATGTCGGTGAGCTCCTCGAACCGCATCAACGGGCTTGGCTCAAACCCGGCTCGGGCGCCAAAAAAGCGGACACCTGCACGCAAAAGCGGACGGCCGCGCGACGGGTGTGTATCCGAGATCGCTGTATTGGCAAGGATCTGCCCCATGGCACGGGCTTTGCTTTGTGCATCGCGGGCCGGTGGTCGCATGATCCGGAACCGATTTTCCGCCGTTTTGGAGCCCGCGATGAATAGTGTACGTCTGGCCATTCGTTCATTGCTGCAGACCCCGGCCTTCAGCGTGGTCGCGGTGTTGGCTCTGGCGCTCGGCATTGGGGCCAACAGCGCGATCTTCAGCCTGGTGCAGGCGATCTTCCTGAAGCCGCTGCCCTATGCTGAGGCCGACCGCCTGGTCCAGATCAGTTCGTCGATTCCCGAGCGCAATATCGATGGTGTCGGCTTTTCCTGGCCGCGCTTGCAGGTTGTGCGCGAACGGCAGGATGTCTTCGAGCAGATCGCCGCATCGGCCCCGATCGCATTCGTCCTGACCGGCGGCGAGAACCCGGAGCAGTTGATCGGCCTGCAGGTAACGCACGACTACTTTCCTCTGCTCGGCGTGGCGCCGACGCTCGGACGTGGTTTCCTGCCTGAAGATGATCGACCCGGCGCGGAGGCGGTCGTCGTCCTCAGTCACGCGCTCTGGCAGCGCCATTTCGGCGGCCGGCCCGATGCCTTGGGACAGGTGCTGCAACTCGATGATCAGCCGCACACGGTGATCGGCGTCATGCCGCAAGGTCTTTCGGCCTTTCCCCTGCAGCAGGTGCAGGCATGGACCGCGCGGCCGGAAGCGGTGCCCTATCTGGTACCGGCGCAGATCGACGGCGGCGGTTTTTACTTCAACGTGCTGGCGCGCTTGCGACCGGGGGTCTCGATCGACGCGGCGCGCAGTCAGCTGGCCACGATCGCCGATGGCTATGGCCAGTCCTATCCGGACAACGCCGATGCGCCGGCCAGCGCCGATGTCGAGTACCTGCTCGATGCCTTGATTGGCGATCAGCGGCAGATCTTTTTACTGTTGTTCGGCGCTGTCGGCTGCGTGTTGTTGATTGCCTGTGCCAACGTGGCCAATCTGGTCCTTACCCGCTACGCCGGCCGGCGCAAGCAGATCGCGATCCGCTTCGCGCTCGGCGCCACCCGTCGCCATGTGATGCGCGATCTGGTGACCGAGAACATCGTCCTGGCGCTGTTGGGCGGCGCGGTGGGTCTGTTGCTGGGCCGCCTGGCGGTCGAGATGGTGGTCAGGCTTGGGGCCAATTTCATCCCACGCGCGGCGGAAGTGGGGCTTGACCCGCTGGTGGTGCTGTTCACCTTGCTGGTATCGCTGCTGACCGGGCTGGTGCTGGGCCTGATACCGACGCTGCAACTGATGCAGCCCAGCCTGACCGATGCGCTGAAAGATGCCAATCGCGGCAGTACCGCCGGGCCGCGCGATGGTCGCGTGCGCAGCAGCTTGATGGTCGCCGAAGTGGCGGTCTCCTTCGTGTTGCTGATTGCCGCAACGCTGCTGATCGGCAGCTTCATCCGCGTCCAGGGCGTCTCGCCCGGGTTCAATCCCGACGGTGTCTTTACCGGCCTGATCCAGGTGCAGCCAAGCAAGTACGAGATCATGAGCGAACCGCTCGCCAACTTCTATGGCCGGGTGCTGGAAGAGATGCAGTCGATCCCCGGCGTGCACTCGGCCGCGCTGCATGACAGCCCACCGCTGAGCGGCTTCGCCGGACCGTCGCCATTTGCGGTCATCGGCCAGCCGATCCCCAGCCCCAGGGAGCAGCCGCTGGCCCTGCGTCACGTGATCAGCCCGAACGCCTTCGACCTGCTCGAGGTGCCGATCCTGGCCGGGCGCGATTTCAACCAGCGCGACACGCCAAGCAGCCCGCCGGTGGTCATCATCAACCAGACCATGGCCAATCAGGCATTCCCGGACATCGATCCGATCGGACAACGGATCGTCAGCGGGATGTTACAACTGGAACAGGAGGTCATTGGCGTGGTCGCCGATACCCTCACGCAGGATCTGACCGCGGCGCCGACCGCCGAGATGTTTTACTCGATCCTGCAGCGACCCGAGGGATTTACCAACATCCTGCTGCGCGGTCAGGGTGATCCCGCATTGCTTGCCGGCAGCGTGCGCGAAGCGCTCAAGGCGGTCGATCCGACGATCCCGCTGACCAATGCCACCACGCTTGCGGCGCAAGTCGAGCAAACGACCGCCGATCGTCGACTGCTGATGGCGCTACTGGCAATCTTCGCCGGCCTGGCCCTGCTGCTGGCCAGTGTCGGTGTCTATGGGGTCATGTCCTACTCGGTCAGCCAGCGTCAGAGCGAGATCGGCGTGCGCATGGCGCTCGGCGCGGCCGCCTCGTCGGTGCAAACGATGGTGGTGCGGCAGGGGCTATTGCTTAGTGCACTGGGTATCGCGATCGGGTTGGTCGCGGCGCTGATCCTGACCCGACTGATGGCCAGCCTGCTGTTTGGAATCGGCGCCAGCGATCCGATCGTCTATCTGGCCATCACCGCGGTGCTGACCACGGTCAGTGTCGTAGCCTGCTGGCTGCCGGCCCGCCGGGCCGCGCGTATCAGTCCGTTGAGGGCGTTGCGGGGGTGAGCGGAGAGCAGGGCCCAGGGCACAGGGCCCAGGGCCCAGAAGAGCGGGAACTCGCTGACATCCTGCCCGGCGCGGCTACGGCACTATCGAGCCCGGTCGATTCGCGGGCAGGCACCGGAATCCTGGGCCCTGGGCCCTATGCCCTGGGCCCTTGCTCCCTCCGCAGCCCAAGTCCTCAAAGGATCTCCAAAGCCATCGCATCCCGCCGCAAACCCTCCGACAGATAGCAATGATTGCCGCAAGCGATGAAGCCGGCGCGGGCGAAGGTCTTGCGGTACCAGGTGGCTGAGCGGGCGAGATAGCCTTCGTGGTCGCCGACGAAGTCGTCGCTGGCCGTCATCACTTCCAGATAGGCCACGCCGTGGCACAGGTCGGCAAAGCCGCTCAGGCCGCGATTGAGTTCGGCGCTGGTCAGGTAATGGATGACATCGGCGCAGATCAGCAGGTCGAAACTCTGATCGAAACGCTGCTGCGCGAGTTGGCCGAAGCGCAGCAGGTGGATGTTGCGGGCGCGACCGAAGCGCTCAACCGCGTATTCGCTCGCCTCCAGGCCCAGGTAGTCGAGCTTCGGTCGCAATCGCAGCAGCGGCGCGCGCCAGGCGCCTTCGCCACAACCCACATCGAGCACCGTGCGCACCGGTCGGCCCAGATGGAACTCGGTCACGGCCAGGGTCAGCTGTACCTTGCGCGCCAACTCGCCCGGGGAAATCACCCGCTCGGCCGGGTCGCGATACCAGCGGTCGAAGTAGGCTTGATCGTAGGATTTTGAGGGCATGAGCTGCTGTCGCGATGGAGTCCCGCTGGGATATTGTGTTGGCAGTCACGCGCGCGACGGAAGGCTCTATGGTGCAACCAGACAAACCAGCTCGTTCACCATTGGATATCCCGGGAGTCGACACCCAGCTATCGCGCGCCGAGATTCTGACCGCCTTGCGTGAGTCGCGCGAGCGCGGCCAGGGCTAAGCCTCTTCCTCGATGACCGCATGCTCGACCCGCACCGCCAGCGACCGCGGCACGATCGGCAGCCCGCGTCGCTCCAGGTCGGCGCGGGTGAACGCCGCGCCGAACAGCAGGATCAGCGAGGAGTAGTTGACCCACATCAGCAGCAACACAAGCGAGCCGGCCGCGCCATAGGCCGACGACGCTGCCGAATGCGAAAGATATAGCGCGATCAGGCTGCGCCCCAGGCTGAACAGCAGGGCGGTGATGAACGCCCCCAGCAGGACGTCGCGAAACTTCAGAACCACATCCGGCAACATCCGGAAGATCATCGCGAACAGGACGGTCACGATCAGCAGCATCAGGCCCAGATCGGCGACGATCAGCAGGGCATCGCTGACCGGCAGCCAGTCCTCCGCGAAGATCATGATCGCCCGAACCGCGACGCTCAGCACCAGGGAGACCAGCAGCACAAAGCCGATCGCGAGCAGGACCGTCAGCGACAGCAGCCGGGTCAGCACCAGTCGCAGCATGCTGCTGCGGGATGGCTTGGGCGCGACATCCCAGATCGCGTTCAGTGCCTTCTGCATCTGACCGAATACGGTCGTGGCGCCGACCACGATCAAGCCGATGCCGACTGCCGTAGCCCAGGCCCCATTCGGATCGACCTGCACGTTGTTCACCGCCACTTGCACGAACTGCGCCGCATCGGGACCGATCGCGTCCTCCAGTTCGGCCATGATCCGGCCTGAAGCGGTGTCTCTACCCATCACCAGCCCGACCACCGCGACCGCAACCACCATGACCGGCGCGATGGAGAACACGGTGAAGAAGGCCAGTGCAGCGGCATATACGAAGGCTTGCGACTCCAGCCACAGCGTCGTGGCCCGCTTGAGGACCTGATACCAGCGCTGGAAAAACTCCTTCATCAATGCAGTATGCCAAGTTCGAGGGCCCAGGGCCCAGGGCACAGGGCCCAGCAGGTCAAGAGCTGCTGTCCGTTTAGTGCTGTTGCCTGCTGCTTCAACTTGTCAAGGTCGCCGAGGGGCTGCAGCTGGCGTGAAGGGCGGCTGCGACGACGATCGATCTCGCGAATGAGGCAGGCCCGGATCGCAAGCAAGGTGGTACGCCGGCGAATCAGCCCAGGTAGGCATCCGGCACGGCGATGCCCTGCTGGCGAAAGAAGCTGAGCTGGTCGAAGTAGCCGCGCTGAAACACGATCAGGCCTTCGGCGACCTGGAAGATGCCGCAGCCGCGCAAGCCGCTCGGATCATGCCATTCCAGAATCGCCCAGTCGCCATCCACGAAGAGGTTCTCGATCAGGCAGGTCATGCTGGCGCGACCGAATTCGATCTCGAACATGCGCTGGATCGCCGCCCGTCCGACCAACGGCTCGGTCACCACCTGATGATTGATCGCATCCTCGGCATACAGCGCGGCCAGGCCGTCGACGTCGGCAGCGTTGAAACGCTCGACCCAGGTCTGAACCAGTTGCTTGGGGCTCATGTCGGTATGATGCATGGACAGATCCACTTACATATAGTCGAGCAAGCAAGCTCAAACTTGTGGAGTTGTCCCCCATGCTGGTCACCAGTGTCAAGCTCACGAACTGGAGGAATTTTCGCGATGTTTCTGTCGCGCTGCACCCGCGGACGTACTTGATCGGAGCGAATGCATCTGGAAAGTCCAACCTGCTGGACGTGTTCAGGTTCCTCCGGACGGTCGCGCAAGCCGAAGGCGGGGGGCTGCAGAAGGCCCTCAAGGATCGTGGTGGCATGAGCAAGCTTCGCAGTCTGCATGCACGGACCAATCCGGAGGTTGCGATTGAGGTCGAGATCGCCGAGTCGGCCGGTGCGGTGCCCACGTGGCGCTATGCCCTGGCCTTCAAGTCCGAGGGGAAGGGCAAACAGCGGGTCTTGATCACGCGCGAGATCGTTGAGAAGGACGGCAAATCTCTGCGAGAACGTCCGTTACCCGAAGACAGAAAGGATGTGGCGCGCCTGACCCAGACCCATCTGGAGCAAATCAACAACAATGAAGAATTCAGGGAGCTGGCAGATTTCTTCTCGGCAACTATCTATCTGCACTTGGTGCCGCAGTTGCTCAAGTTCGGAGAGGAAATCAGCGGGCGGATGATGGAGAGCGATCCATTCGGTCAGGGCCTGTTGCAGCGCATCGCTAGAGAATCACCGAGGACCCGCGATGCACGGCTCAAGCGAATTGGTATGGCATTGGGAGTCGCCGTTCCCCAGTTTTCTGAACTAAGGTTCGTCAAGGATCAGGCTTCAGGTGCGCCGCATTTAGAGGCACGCTTCAATCATTGGCGAGAGCATGGGGCTTGGCAGCGCGAAGAACAGTTTTCGGACGGCACGCTGCGGCTGATTGGCCTGCTATGGGCCCTGCAGGAAGGTGATGGGCTGTTGCTGCTGGAAGAGCCGGAGCTGTCTCTGAACGACGCCATCGTGGAAGGTATTCCGTTGATTCTGGACAGAGTCCTGCGGAGTCGGAAAAGAGTTTCCAGACAAGTCATCATGACGACGCACAGCGATAATCTCATTGCCGAAGTGCACGATCCTCGTTCTGTGCTGCTGCTGGAGCCGGGCGAAAATGGCACAACTGTCAGGACCCCCAACACCGAAGAAGTCAGAGCGATGGACGCGGGACTGAATGCCGCGGAAGTGCTGTTGTCGAAGACTCGGCCTGCACCCATGGAGCAACTGGGCTTGTTCTGATGCCATCCTCGTTCGTCATCGGTGAAGATGCGTTGTGCTGCGCACTTGGGAGCAAGCTGGTCCGGGAAGTTCTCCGCTGGGACGTGGCGTTGCCTGTCATCAACACCAAGGGAGTCACAAAGCTAAGGCCGGCAATTCCCCGCTACTTGCCGCTGTCCCGCGTGAGCCCCGTGCTGTGCATAGCCGATACTGACGGAGGCTGTGCGATGGTCATGGTTCAACAGTGGATGTCTGCTCAAGTAGCCCAGAACTTCCTGCTGCGTTTTGCTGTGGCCGAATCAGAAAGTTGGGTGCTCGCTGACAGCGAGGCTCTGGCGCTGTACTTTGAGGTGTCTGTAGACAGATTGCCGCGTTGCCCTGATGACGAAGCCGATGCGAAGCGCACCCTGCTCAAGCTCGCAAGCCGGTCGAAGCGTAGGGACATCCGCATGGAGATGGTCTCCACAGAAGACCCGAGCAGGCCGGGGGTGGGGTACAACGCCCACTTGAGCGACTTCATTTCGCTGTATTGGCGACCCCGCGAGGCTGCGGTTCGGTCTCCCAGCCTGGCCAGAGCCGTCCGCAGACTGGAGCAACTGAGATCCGCAAACCAATAGAAGTCTCTCTGATCGCACCCGCCGCCGGCGCGCGCAAACACCCACAGCGTCATTCTCGCCGGACTTTCCCTGACCCCTCAGCCCTCAGCCCTAGTAGGGCCAGAGCCATTCAGCCCGCTCTGGCCAGCGGCTCCCTACCCCCCCGCCGCAACCCGATCAACAACAACGACACCGCCGCTGGCGTTACTCCGGGGATGCGGCCGGCCTGGCCGAGGGTGGCGGGGCGGACGTTCTCGAGCTTCTGCAGCACTTCGGCCGACAGGCCGCTGAGCTGGCGGTAATCGAAATCACACGGGATGGGCTGGTCATCGTGGCGCTGGTTGCGTTCGATCTCGACCTGCTGGCGGGCCAGGTAGCCTTCGTAGCGGGACTGGATCTCGACCTGCTCGCTGACCTGACGGTCGCTCTGGACCGGTCCCATGCCCTCGACGCTCATCAGACGGGTGTAGTCCAGCTCGGGCCGCTTGAGCAGATCGAAGGCCGAGCTCTCGCGCCCCAGCGGTTGGCCCAGCAGCTCGCCCAGGCGCTGCCCCAGCGCGTTACCTGGACTGGCCCACAACCCGCGCAGCCGCTCGATCTCGCCGGCAATGGCC
>JBGTIE010000729.1:0-2450 GCA_041745855.1 Lysobacterales bacterium
CACGTCGCAAGCTTGCCGCGAATTGCCCGCGCGCTGACCGACTACCAAGCCGACCGGCCGGCCGGTGAGCAACTGCGCGAGCACGGCATCGACCCGGCTACTTTGGCGGGGGTGGTACTGACCCATGCGCACTGGGACCACGTAAGTGGATTGGATAGCCTGCCCGGCGTGCCGGTCTGGGTGAACGATGAAGAGTTGGCCTTCATCGACGGTGACAATCCCAACACCGCGCTGATCCGCAGCTTCACGGACCTGCGCTATCACAGCTACCAATTCGAGCACGGTCCCTATCTGGGTCATCCGCGCAGTCTGGATGTCTGGGGGGACGGTGCCATCGTCATCGTCCCGGCCCCCGGGCATACGCCGGGTTCGATTCTGGTTTACCTGAGCATGCCCTCAGGGCAGCGCTACCTGCTGCTGGGCGATCTGGTCTGGCAGACCGAGGGCATCACATTGCCGGCCGAGCGGCCCTGGCTTGCGCGTCATTTGATCGGCGAGGACAGCGCCCAGGTGCGCGCCCAGATCTCTCAGGTGGCGGCCTTGCACCAGCGCTTTCCGCAGATCCACCTGCTTCCGGCCCACGATGAGCGAGCTTTCGCCCAACTGCCTGTCTTTCCAGCCGGGCTGCTGCCGCTGGACTGAGGAGTGGCCAGACTAGGCAGCGCGCCGGGCCCGCTGGCGGCGTGCGGTCGCGGGGCGGCCGTAGCCCAGCCAGAGTGCCAGCACGGTACCGACGGCGTAGGCGAGCAGATGGATCCAGTTCAGATGGGCGCGGGCCACCGCAAAGGCCATTTCCGGGCCGATCATGAACAGCCATGGCCACAAGGGCTTGCCCATATGGGCGGCGACCAGGGCACCGCCGACGATGAAATTGCACTGGACGATCGCCACCCACAGGCCGAGCAAGCACAGCAGGGCACGTCCCAAGCCGCCCGGGTGCTGAATGAAATGAAGCAGGCCGTTGAGCAACAAGGGTATGGCCAGCGCCATCCAGGGTGCGTTCCAGCGGTCGGCCAGTGCGAACAGGGCCCAGGTCGCCCCGAGCGCGTTACCGGCCAGCAACAGGGTCAGGGTTGCGATCAGGACATTGAGCATCTTGGTTTCCGGAGTAGCTCATCGCCGGCGCCGCTGGCCAGCGGTCAGGATCGGCCGATCAGGTAATGGAGGAGAGATGAAAATAGGGTGGGGTGGAAAACACAAACCGGCGGTTCAACCTGATCCAATACCGGCAGCGCTGCTGTGCCAGCTGGCCAGTCCACTGCTGAGCACTTCGTCGACCTGCGATCCGAAACCGGCCGCGAAATCGCGATAGCGGGCCTCGGCCGAGGGCTGCAGCCGCGACCAGCTGTCACGACCGTGGAGCTTGCTATGGTAAAGCCCTGCGTCCGCCATTTCCATCGCCAGCGCCCAGTCGACCAGATCGCTGCCATCGGCCAGGGCAGGGAAGGCGGCCACACCCACCGAGGTGGTCAGGTGAACCGGGGTGGTCTCGTTGACCCGAAAGTCGGCTCGGCGCACCGCCTTGACGATGCGCTCGGCGAAACCGTCGACGGACTTCAGTTCGTGCTCCGGCAGCAGGATCAAGAATTCCTCGCCGCCCCAGCGCAGCGCCTGGCCGTGTTCGCCGGCGAGCCGGATCAACAGCTGGGCGACCTGCCGCAGCACCTCATCACCGGCCAGATGGCCAAGCTGATCATTGATCCGTTTGAAGTGGTCCAGATCGATCAGGAAAAACCACAGCCGGTCGCCTGACCCGGACTCGCCGAGCAGCCGTTGGCGGCGCCATTCGCCCAGATGACGGGCGAGGAAGCGTCGGTTCTTCAGACCGGTCAGACCGTCCGTCAGACTCTCGGCGGCGAGTGCCTGGTTGGCGTTGCGCAGGCGCTCGTTGGCGCGCCGCAGATCTTCGGTTCGGCGCTCCACCTGGCGCTGCAAAAGCAACTCGCGCAGCCGACTCTGGCGCCGTGTCCATAGCCCCAGCAGCGCAAGCAACAGTGCCCCGGCCAGGATCAGCAGGGTTCGGAACCAGATCGTCTCGGTCAGCGATGGCGGGATGATCAGGACCAGCTCGGCCTGATTCTCGGCGACTCGACCGTCGCCGGCCATGGCCTGCACCTGAAACCGATAGCGCCCCGGCGCGAGGTTGGTGTAGCGGGCGTAGCGCTGCGGCCGGAACGGCTGCCAGTCCTGCTCATAGCCCAGCAGTCGGTGGCGAAAGCTAAGGCCTTCCGAATCGCGGAAGCTCAACGCGGTGTAGCGCAGGGTAAGGTCGCGATCGGCTTGCGACAGGTTCAGCGGTGACTGGGCGCGCCAACGGCCACCGCCGTCGCTGTGGACCTCCTCGATGATGATCCGGGGCGGGCTGAGCGGCGGCGTGATGCCGGCCGGGTCGATCCGGACCAGGCCGTTGAGGCTGGGAAACCAGAGCTTGCCGCCGAGGATCAGGCCGC
>JBGTIE010000730.1:0-2983 GCA_041745855.1 Lysobacterales bacterium
CGATGCCGACTACGGCGTCGGTGAGCAGGTTGAGACTCCAGATTCTGCCGTCGCGGCGCAAATCATTCCGATCGGGGCGCCACGCCAGGCGATATCCCTGACGCCATTCGGCGGCTGCGAGCACGATCAGGTTCAGGACCAGCCAGATGGCAAGCGCCGTGCTCGCCGTGAGTCCGCTCAGCAGCCACCAGCATGGCAGCCAGAGCGAAAGCAACAACAGCTGGGGCCAATGCCAGGGAGATTTTGGAGTGACTTCGGCGAGAGTCATGGACGGCAATCCATCGGTGAGAGGACACCATCGTCGCGAAAGCGCGCGGGCACCGCCTTAACCCGGGTTCAGTCGGCTGCTGGCGTTCCTTGCGCGAATTCGGTACACCGTCGGCCATGAAGAACCCGATGCAATCGGATTTCCCGCCTGCTCTGCAGGCATTGCTGGCCCGCGCCGCGCCGCGCGATTTCACCAACGGGGCTACGCTGATCGATGCCACTGACGCCTCGCCACCAGTGTGGTACGTCGAGTCTGGCCTGGTCCGGCTGTACGCGCTGGACGCCGACGGCCACAGCTACAACCTGGGCTTTCATGCCGATGGCGAACTGGTCTCCGGCCGCCTTGCGCTGGGTAGCGATCAGGTCTGCTGTGTCGATCGCGCGCTCGGCGTCGAGGCCTTGCAACCCACTCGCGCCCGCGCACTGGCACTGGCCGAGCTGGACCGCCTGCGCCGCTCGGACGCCGAGGTGGCCAACTGGTTCATCGAGCGTCTGCTGCAGCTCAATGCCGAGCGACTGGGACGCGAGGCCGACCTGGTCCAGCGCAGCGCCGCCGAGCGTTATGCCGAGCTGTTGCGCAAAAACGCGGGGATCATCGAGCGCCTCCCGCTGCACCAGATCGCCGGCTGGCTTGGCATCACGCCGGTAGCGCTGTCACGGATCCGCCGGCGGATGCGCAAGCAGGCGGATAGCGCGGTCAGCTGACGGCCCGGGCGCCACCGCGGTTCGATATGGCGCGGTCAGTCCGCCGCTGACACCAGATTGGCCTCCGGACTGCCGCGTCACCCGGCTCGTTGCCCGAGTACAACTCGGGGTTCCAACAAGCCCGCCGCTCGCTTCGCTCTTGTCTCTTGCGTAAAACCTGAAACGATCTTTGCTTTCAATAAACAACAACGCCCGGCGGTTTCCCGCCGGGCGTTGGGTGTTGCGGTGTTACTTGTACGAGCTTGCTATCAGCGCCGGATCACCACTACGCCGATACCACCGAGCAGCAGGCTCAGCAGCAGCAGGCCAATGGTGCCGAAGGTCGGGACCGGGATCGCGCCGGTGCCTACCACCAGATCGGCGCTGTTGTTGGACAGGTCCGGATCGAAGGTGATCGAGGTCACGCTGGCGGTGGCCTGGATGTCACCCGGCAGCACCACGACGACCGTGATCTGGCAGGTTGCCGCGGCACCGCTGGCCAGGGTCGGAACCATCCATGTCAGCGTGGTGCCGGTCAGCACCGCACCGCAGGTGCTCGACACGAAACTGACCTTGCTCGACAACTCCAGCGTGAAATCGATGTCGAAGGCCACGCCAGGGCCGTTGTTGGTGCCGGTGACGGTATAGACAAAGGTGTCGCCGACAGCCAGGTTGCCCATCACGTTGGAGGTCAACGAGATCGCCATATCGGTCTCTTCGGCGCCGGTCAGGGTCGAGGTCGATGAGTTGTTGGCCCCGTTTGGATCGGCCGTGGCGCTGGTCAGCGAGGCAGTATTCACGATCGGGCCCAGTTCGGCCACGACCACGTTCAGGTTGCACACCACGGTCGCTCCCGGGGCCAGCGTGCCGATGGTCCAGGTCAGGGTGGGATCGACATAAACTGCACCGCAGTCGTTCGACACCAGATCCAGCGTCGCTGGCAGCACGTCGGTCACGACCACCGCGGTCGCGCTCGACGGACCGGCGTTGTTGACCGTAAGCGTGTAGCTGAAGGTCGATCCGACCAGCACCGGCGTAGGCACACCCACCGCCACCTTGGTGATGGACAGATCGGCGCTGGCGGTCAGCGTGTCGCTGTCGGTGGCGCTGTTGTTGGCGCCGTTCGGATCGCTTACGCCACCCGCTGCCGCCACGGTGGCGGTATTGTCGAGCGTACCCACTGCCGCCGGATCGATCGGGCAGCTGGCGCTGTAAGTCACGCTGGCGCCGACCGGCAGGTTCACGGTGTCGTTGATGTTGCCAGCGCCATTGGCGGCGCAGGTGCCACCCGCGGCACCGGTGCAGGTCCAGGCCACGCCGACGCAGGCGGCCGGGAAGATATCGGTGACGGTACTGCCAGGCGCATTGGAAGGGCCGGCATTGCTGGCGACGATCGTGTAGACCGTGGTGGTGCCAGGGGTCGAACTGGCCACGCCGTTGGTCTTGCTGATCGACAGGTCGGCCGTTGGCGTCAGGGTGTCGGTATCGGTGGCGCTGTTGTTGGCGCCGTTCGGATCAGTGACGCCCATCGGGGCCACCGAAACCGTCGCGGTGTTCGATAGCGTACCCACCGCCGCCGGATCGATCGGGCAGCTGGCGCTGTAGGTCACGCTACCGCCAACCGGCAGGTTCACCGTGTCGTTGATATTGCCGGCGCCATTGGCCGTGCAGGTACCGCCGCCCGCACCGGCGCAGGTCCAGGTCACACCGATGCAGGCCGCCGGGAAGGTATCGGCCACGATACTGCCCGGCGCATTGGACGGGCCGGCATTGCTGGCCACGATCGTGTAGACCGTGGTGGTGCCCGGAGCCGAGCTGGCCACGCCGTTGGTCTTGCTGATGGCCAGATCGGCGACGACGTTGACGCCGGTGGTGGCACTGGCGGTGTTGTTGGCCAGGTTCGGATCATTGGTACCGGAAGTCACTGTCGCGGTCGCATTTAGCGTGCCGGTGGTCGAGGGCGCGACCGCAGCGACGATGACGGCCACGCGGCTGGCGCCGCTGGCAGTCGGACCCGCCCAGGTGCAGGTCA
>JBGTIE010000731.1:0-2399 GCA_041745855.1 Lysobacterales bacterium
ACCTTCGCCGACACCGATCGCGCTGCCGACGCGCGCGCCGCTGGCGTCGATCGCGATCACGTTGTTCGAGCCCATCCCGGCGACCCAGCCGCGTGTTCCATTGGCCTCCCACACCAGCGCGCGCGGATCGGCAATCGACTGCAGGCGTGTGCTCAGATCAGTGCGCGGGCCGCTGTAGTCCAGTTGCGGGTTCAGATCGGCCCACTGCCGGTTGCCGCTGGCCGGATTCACGCTGGCCAACTGCACCCGCACGAAGCGGCCGTTCAGGACCGGCTCGTAGCGGATTTCGTTGGTCGCGTCGGTGCCGACCAGATGCAGCGCGCCAGACTGGGGATGGACCGCCAGCTGCATACCGATATTGAGCAACCCGCTGTGGTAGCTCACCGCCAGGCTCTGGCTGTCGATGACCGCGATGTCGTGATCCAGCAGATCCCAGCCAGTGATCCGGCCGGAGGCCGCGGCCAGGTCGCCGGACACCAACTCGGTCCAGTCGCCATCGTTGTCATCCAGCCAGCGGCCTTGTGCATCCTTGCGCACGATCAGACCGACCGGCGGCGGGGTGGTGCTGGTATCCATGGGTGGGTCGAAGTCCAAACCTGCGTTCGGTGGCGGATTCACCCCGCCATGCGGCCCGCGCGGATCGCTGACCACGTTCGGGATCGCGACGATGTCATCTTCCAGCCCGCCGCCGAGGATCGTGCTGGCATTGCCGGATTCGAAGATCGCCGCATAGACCTGGCTGCCATCGGCGCTGACCGCAAGCGCACGTGGATCCTCACCGGCAATCGCCACATCGACCGGCGCCGCGCTCAGGTCGTCCAGATCGAAGACCTGCACCGTGTTGACCGCCGAGGCGCTGACGAAGGCGCGCGAACCGGCGAAGACGACGTCGAAGGGTTCATCGGCCGTCGCCAGCGTCCGCCGGACCCGTCGTGAGGGCACATCGATGATGCTGACCGAATCGGAGATGTGGTTGACCGCCCACAGTTCCTGACTGCTGCGAAAGCGCACCGAGACCGGATCGATACCGACCTGTACATGCCCAACCGCGATCGCCGCGCCGGTGCTGACATCAAACAGCTGGACCCGCTGATCGGCGCTATGCGCCACCGCCAGCAAACGCCCGTCGGGACTCAAGTCCAGCGCCCGGATCGGGTGATTCTCGAAGTTCACAAAAGGCAGATCACTGGCCCGCGCGGCAAGCGCCAGGGATGCAAGCAGTAAAAACGAAGCAAAGCGCAGCAGCATCGCGGGCGTCCGGTGGGGGCGTGCGGCTAGCATAGCGGTTCAGGGCGGCTCAGCGGCCTTGCGCCGCGTGTCAATGTGTATCGGGATGTAGCAAGAGCGAGGGCCCAGCAAAAGCAGGGCCCAGGGCTCAGGGCCCAGGGCCCAGAGAAGCGTCGAGCCTTCCGCGCTTCTGGGCCCGACACCCGCCCTGTACCGCGGGCCCTGCTTTACTGGGCCCTGGGCCCAGCTTACTGGGCCCTGAGCCCTGGGCCCTGGGCCCTGCTCTACTGGGCCCTGCTCTACCGATGCACCGTCCCACTCTCCTGCGCAATCGGCTCATCGGTTATCGCGCGGCGGGCGAGGCGGGCCTCGCGGTGGGCGATGTAGATGGTCGAGGCGAAGATGATGCCGGCGCCGATGATGGTGTAGCGGCTTATCCCTTCATCGAACAGCCACCAGGCAAGCACGGCGACGACCGGCAACTGGACGAAATTGATCGGCGTCAGCGCAGAGACGTCGCCCCGCTTGTAGGCCTCGGTCAGCAGCATGTGGCCGGCGGTGCCGAGGAAGCCGGTCAGCACCAGCCAGCCCCACACTGGCGCGCTCGGCCAGGCCCAGTAGGGCAGGGCGGGCAGCAGCGACAGCGGAGTCATGATCAGGACCATCCAGATCACGATTGCCTCGGCCGGTTCGGTGCGCGACAGGAACTTGATCGTGATTGCCGCGCTCGCCGCCAGCGCAGCAGACAGCACCGCGATCAGCACCGCTGGCGACATCGCGGTGGTCCACGGCCGGACGATGATCAGCACGCCGATGAAACCGATGATGACCGCGCTCCAGCGGCGCATGCGGACGATTTCACCGAGCACCAGCACCGCACCGATGGTTACGAACAACGGCGTGGCATAGCTCAGCGCGATTGCCTGTCCCAGCGGCAGATGGACCAAGGACCAGAAGCCGGTCAGCATCGCGCCCAGGCCGATCACACAACGCAGGAAGTACAGCCCCAGGCGATTGGTGCGCAGCGCGCGCAGACCGGTGCCGCGGCGGAGCAGGAACAGCGCGAAGAACAGTCCGAACAGATTGCGGAAGAAGACGATCTCGAAGGCGTGCAGCTCGTCGGCGGCCAGCCGGATCGTGACCGCCATGCCGGCGAACATCAGCGTGCTGCC
>JBGTIE010000732.1:0-7357 GCA_041745855.1 Lysobacterales bacterium
GGGCGCGTCGTGGTGCGGTCCGCGGACCGTTTGGCAGTGAAGGCGTAGTTTGCTCTACGTTGAGCTGACAAACGGGAGCAGACCGCGCCACGGCGTGATGATTGGCGGCCGCAGTAGCAGGTTTATGAAATATCCGGGTTAGTCTGGCTCGCACGCGTCGCAACCCCTAGTCACTGTGCTCCGGCACGATATAGACACCGCGCTCGTCGCTGCGGATCTCGATCTCGCTGTTCTGCATCACATCGCCCAGCTCCGGCAGGTCGGCGACGAAGGAACTGGTCTCGCTGCTGCGATCCATCCTCGGAGCGGCTATGCTTTCGTCCGGCTTGAAGTAGATGATCTGCTTCCAGGTACGGGCGATCTGATCGGCGAAAACCATCACCAGATCGCCCGGCCGTGCCGCCTCCAGCGCGCGGGTAACCGCGGCTTGCTCGTCCAGTTCGATCTCGATCTGCTCGCGCTTGACGCCACCGCCTTCCAGCCCGCGGGTCATCAGCTCGGGCACGGCGTCGCGGGCGCGGCCACGGGTGTGGTCGTCACTCTTGCAGATGTACAGGTCATAGTGCCCGGCGGCGGCGCGGGCCAGTTCGGTGATGTCCTCGTCGCGCCGATCACCCGGTGCGGCGAGCACGACGATGCGTCGACCGCTGACCGGCAACTGGTCGGTCAGTCGCGCCATCGCCTGCACGCCGTGGGCGTTGTGGGCGTAATCCATGATCACCTTGAAAGGCAATTCGTCGAAGATGTTCATCCGGCCGGGCGCCTGGAAGAAGCTGGTCGCGAAAGTGCGCAGGCCGTGCTCGATGTTTTCCCGGCTCACCCCCATGCCGTAGGCCAGCGCAGTGGCGAACATCGCGTTCTGGACGTTGTGCATGGCGCGGCCTTCGAGTGTGGCCGGAATCAGGTGGGTCCAGATCAACGGAATGTGCAAACCCTTTTCGTACAGCGCGATCATGTGGCCGTTCATGCCCTGCTCGAGCACGATCGCCTGACCGCCGGCGCGGATATGCTGACGGACCAGCGCGTGGCCAGGATTCATCGTCACGTAGCAGACGTGTTTGGCCTCGGTATAGCCGGCCATGCGCAGCACCAGAGGATCGTCGGCGTTGAGCACCGCCACGTCCTGGGCGATCTCGACCACGGTGCGCTTGACCTCGGCCAGTTCCTCCAGCGTGTCGATGCCGCGCAAGCCCAGATGGTCGCTCTGCACGTTCAGACAGGCCGCCACGTTGACCCGCCGCACCGCCATGCCGCGCTTGAGAAGGCCGCCGCGGGCGGTTTCCAGGACCGCTGCATCGATGGTCGGATCGCGCAGCACCATGGTTGCGGCGACCGGTCCGGTCATGTCGCCGGCCACGGTCAGTTTGCCGTCGATGTAGACGCCGTCGGTGCTGGTGAAGCCGACCGTATGTCCGGCCAGCTTCAGGATATGTCCGAGCATCCGGCTGGTGGTGGTCTTGCCGTTGGTACCGGTGATCGCAGCGATGGGGATGCTGCTCGGCGTGCCGGGTGGGAAAAGCATGTCCATCACCGCGCCGCCGGCATCGCGCGGGGTGCCTTCGGAGGGCTGCACATGCATCCGGAAGCCGGGGGCTGCGTTGATCTCGCAGATGCCGCCGCCGTGGGTGCGGTAGGACTGCGAGATGTCCTCGCACAGGAAGTCCACCCCGCACACGTCCAGGCCCACCGCCCGCGCGGCGCGGATCGCCATCGCCCGAATGTCCGGATGGATGATGTCGGTCACGTCCACCGCGGTGCCGCCGGTGGACAGGTTGGCGGTCTTGCGCAGGTACAGGGTCTCGCCTTCAGGCAGCACGCTGTCGCGGTCCAGACCCGCCTTCTTCAGCGCGTCCTCGGTCTGGTGATCCCACTCCAGCCGGGTCAGCACCTTCTCGTGGCCGATGCCGCGGCGCGGATCGGCGTTGACGATGTCGACCAGTTCGGCCACGGTGTGACGACCATCGCCGATGACATGGCCGGGAACCCGCTTGGCCGCGGCGACCAACTGGCCGTTGATGACCAGCAGGCGGTGGTCGAATCCGGAGATGTAGTTCTCCACCACGACGGTCTTGGAGATCTTGCTGGCGATCTCGAAGGCTTCCTCGACCTCGCTGATGCTGTTGAGGTTGATGCAGACGCCGCGGCCGTGGTTGCCGTCGTAGGGCTTGAGCACGACCGGAAAGCCGATCCGCTCGGCCACCCGCACCGCTTCGCGGGCCGAGCGGGCACTGCGCTGGCGCGGCACCGGCAGGCCCAGGTCTTCGAAGATCCGATGCGCCATCTCCTTGTCGCAGGAGATCTCGACCGCGATATGGCGCGTTTCAGAGGTGATCGTCGCCTGGATCCGGCGCTGGTACTTGCCATAGCCCAATTGCACCAGAGACTGGTCGTTGAGGCGGATCCACGGAATGCCGCGCGCTTCGGCAGCCTGGACCAGCGAGCCGGTGCTTGGCCCCAGTTCGCGCTTTTGCGCATAGCGGATGAAATCGTCGCGCTCGCGTTTGAAATCGAAATCCGGATCCGGGTAGCGCTCGCGCAGCTCATGCGGCAGCAGCGAGTGGATCAGGCGCAAAGCCAGTCGGCTCGCCTCCAGCCCGATATCCCGATCGCGTACCTCGAAGACGACGTTGTAGACGCCCTCCTTGCCGGCGCCGCGGGTGCGGCCGAAACCAACGTCCTGCCCGGCCTGGTTCTGGATCTCCAGCACGACATGCTCGAACACATGTCCGAGCCAGGTGCCATCGTCTTCACGCATCCGGCGCAGGAAGCCGCCCGGTTCGCCGTAGGAGCAGCCATGCTCGGACAGCGTGGGTACCGCGGCGACCAGTCCCTCGACGAAGTCAGAACCCAGTCGCCCGGTCGGCCAACGCTCCAGTTCCTCCAGATCCATCTGATGCAGGATGCACGGGAACAGCGCATAGCGGTTGGGACCGACATAAACGTCCGTGTTCAGAATGCGCATACCCAAATCCCCCTTCGGATGACGACTGACCTGACGTCAGAGTGTGCCCGAAGGCTGTGGGGGCGGGAAGCACCGAGAGGGCCCAGGGCTCAGGGCACAGGGCCCAGAAAGGTCAAGAGCCGCCCAGCGAGCTCTGCTCGGGGTCGGAATCGGAATCGGAATCGGAATCGATCTTTTGCCTGGCCTCAGAGTGAATCGTGTCGCCACGCCGCCGATCTTGATGGCTCTAGTCGTTGGCGCGGCCAAAGCGCATGCCGCCGCTCTTGATTTCCGAATCCGATTCCGACGCCGATGCCGAAGGCGGCCCGAAGCCTATCCCGGCAGCCGCCGCATCCTCGCGCCCAGTGCGCTGAGCTTTTCCTCGATACATTCGTAGCCGCGGTCGATGTGGTACACGCGGTCGACTTCGGATTCGCCGTGGGCGGCCAGACCGGCCAGGACCAGGCTGGCCGAGGCGCGCAGATCGGTGGCCATCATCGGCGCGCCGGTCAGCGTGGTCATGCCTTCGATGATCGCGGTGTTGCCGGATAGGCGGATCTGGGCGCCCAGGCGGCGAAGCTCGTGGACGTGCATGAAGCGGTTCTCGAACACCGTTTCGGTGACCGTGCCGACACCTTCGGCCACCGCATTGAGCGCGGTGAACTGGGCCTGCATGTCGGTCGGGAAGGCAGGGTAGGGCGCGGTCGTGACGTCTACCGCCCGCGGCCGCCGACCCTTCATGTCCAGCGTGATCGAATCTTCGCGAACGTCGAGTTCGGCGCCGGCTTCCTCCAGCTTGGACAGTACCGCGTCGAGCGTCTGCGGGCGGGTCCGCTTGACCGTGACCCGGCCGCCACTGATCGCCCCGGCGACCAGGAAGGTGCCGGTCTCGATGCGGTCGGGGAGCACCTCGTAACGAGCGCCGTCGAGCCGCTCGACGCCGTGGATGACGATCGTGTTGCTGCCGGCGCCCTCGATGTCGCCACCCATCGCATTGATGAAGTTGGCCAGATCGACCACTTCCGGTTCCTGCGCGGCGTTCTCGATGATCGTCGTGCCCTTGGCCAGGGCGGCGGCCATCATCAGGTTCTCGGTGCCGGTGACGGTGATCAGGTCCATGCAAATGCGGGTACCGCGCAGGCGGCCGGCGCGGGCGCGGATGTAGCCGTTCTCGACCCGGATATCGGCGCCCAGCGCCGCCAGACCCTTGATGTGCAGATCGACCGGGCGCGAACCGATCGCGCAGCCGCCGGGCAGCGACACCTCGGCCTGGCCGAAGCGCGCCACCAGCGGACCCAGCACCAGGATCGATGCGCGCATCGTCTTGACCAGGTCATAGGGCGCGAAATAGGTGTGTGCCGTCCGTGGGTCGATCTCGATCCGCATCCGCTCGTCGACGACCAGTTCCACTCCCATCTGACCCAGCAACTCCATCGTCGTGGTGACATCGTGCAGATGCGGGACGTTGCCAATGCTGCACGGCCCGTCGGCCAGCAGGCAGCCGGCCAGGATCGGCAACACCGCATTCTTGGCACCGGAGATCCAGACTTCGCCGTTGAGCGGAATGCCCCCTTCGATCAGGATCTTGGCCATCAGGCGGCGCCTCGCGCCGCCGACTCAGTCGGCGTCAGCGTTTTCAGCGACAGGGCGTGGATCTCGCCACCGAGCTTGTCGCCGAGCGTGGCGTAGACCAGTCGATGGCGCTCCAGCGGGCGCTTGCCCTCGAACTGGGGGGCGACCACAGTGGCCTCGAAATGGACGCCGTCGTCGCCCTGGACGTCGACGAGCGCGCCGGGCAGGCCGGTGGAGATGAGTTCACGGATGATGCTGGGGTTCATGGGCGGGGCCGGTTCGTTCAGGTCGGGCGCTCAGACACGGCTGCGCGCGGTGTAGAATGGGGGCTGGATCGGACAGGCCGATTCGCGGTCACAAGCTAGCCGATCATCATAGCGAATCCCGCCCCGGGAAGTAAGGAACGAGCGTTCTCCAGCGCATGAATGCCATAAGTTTGCCCCTATCGGATTCGATCGGCATGCTCGACGAGGCGCGCGTGCGCGCCGCCGGGCGCAAGGTCGTCGTTATTGAACGCCAGGCCATCGCGGCGCTGGAAGACCGCATTGATGACGATTTCATCGCCGCCTGTCGCCTGCTGCTCGCCTGCCGTGGTCGGGTGGTGGTATCGGGCATCGGCAAGTCCGGCCACATCGCGCGCAAGATCGCCGCGACCCTGGCCAGCACCGGGACGCCGGCCTTCTTCGTCCATCCGGCCGAGGCCAGCCACGGTGATCTGGGCATGATCACGGCCAAGGATCTGGTGCTGGCGCTGTCCAATTCTGGCGAAACGGACGAATTGTTGATGATTCTGCCGGTGGTCAAGCGCAAGGGCGTACCGCTGGTGGCGATGACCGGCAAGCAAAACAGTACGCTGGCCCGACTGGCGGACGTGCACCTGGACGTCAGCGTCGACGAGGAGGCCTGCCCGTTGAACCTGGCGCCGACCGCGTCCACCAGTGCCGCGCTGGTGATGGGCGACGCGCTGGCCATCGCATTGCTCGAGGCGCGTGGCTTCACCGCCGACGATTTCGCAGCCAGTCATCCGGCCGGGCAACTCGGTCGCCGACTGCTGGTGCACATCGCCGATGTCATGCATCAGGGTGCTGAAGTGCCCGAGGTAGGTGACACCGCCACCGTGGCCGAGGCGATGATGGAAATGACCCGCAAGAATCTCGGCATGACCGCGATCATCGATGCCCAACGCCAGCTGCTCGGCGTATTCACCGACGGCGATCTACGCCGGATTCTGGACGATGTCGGTCTGGATCTGCGCACCACGCCGGTACGCCAGGTCATGACCCCGGGCGGCAAGAGCATCGGCGCCGACCGGATGGCGATCGAGGCGGCACGGCTGATGGAGCACCACAAGGTGAGCGCCTTGCTGGTGGTCGATGAAGCCGGCCGACTGGTCGGCGCGCTGAACTTCCATGACCTGCTGCGGGCACGCGTGATCTGATGGGCGCGAAGCTGGAATCGCTCGATGCGGTGCGGGTCCGGGCCGCGACGATCCGGCTGGCGGTGTTCGATGTCGACGGCGTGTTGACCGACGGTACTCTGTTGATCGATGCCGACGGGCGCGAAAGCAAGCGCTTCCATGTCCACGACGGGCTGGGGCTGAAGGCATTGATCCGCCACGGCATCGTGGTCGCGGTGATCAGCGCCCGCCAGAGCGCCGCGGTAGCGCAGCGGATGAGCGAACTGGGCGTGCCACATGTGCATCAGGGTGAAACCGACAAGCCCGCCCGGCTGGCGGAACTGTGCCGCTCGCTGTCACTGCCGCTCGATCAGGTCTGCTATTGCGGCGATGACCTGCCCGATGTCGGCTGCATGAAGCTGGTTGGGCTGGCCTGCAGCGTGGCCGATGCCACTGCACCGGCGAAGGCTCAAGCGCACTGGATCAGTGCCCGCCCCGGCGGCGGTGGAGCGGTGCGCGAGTTGTGCGAGCTGTTGCTGGGCGCGCAGGCCTCGGGCACGCCAACATGAGACCACCGAATCGCTTCGGCTGGCCGGCGATAGCCCTGGCGTTGGCCGTGGCACTGGGTACCTTCGCGCTGCGCGGACATTTTCAATCCGATCCTGGCGAGCCGGTGGCGAGCGCGCTGGCGCAGATGGATTTCCAGGCGACCGGACTGGAAGTGGTCCGTTACGATGAGCAGGGGACGCCCGGCTTCAAGCTCAGTGCGCCGCGAGCCGAGCGCTTCCGCGCCGATGACGAACTCAAGCTGCTCGAGGCGGTGTTCTACCTCGCCGATCGCGATGCCCAGGGCGCTTGGCACGGCAGTGCCAACACGGTGGAAGTGCGGCCCGATGGCGCACCGCTGTTCCTGACCGGCGACGTGGCGCTGCAGCGCGAGGGGGAGGAGCTGCGTATCGATGCCCCCAGCCTGTCGCTCGATCCGCAGGCGCGGCGGGCGTGGGGCGAGGACAGCGTGACCGTGGTGCGACCTGGCTCGAAAGTGAACGCCGAGCGCTTCGATGTCGACCTGGATCAGTCGCGGGTGAAACTTGAAGGGCGGGTCAGCGGTCAGTTCCGCGGCGCCCGATGAGATCGACCGGCACGCCACTGTGGTCCACGCAGCATGGAAGGGACGGGCAAGACCGGCAGATGCGAAACAGGAGCAAGGCTATGAGAGCAGGTGTAGTTGGCGTGGTGTGGGGGCTCGCTGTGGTCACGCTGCTGCCGGGTGCGGCGCTGGCACTGAAGTCCGATCGGCAGCAGCCGGTGGAAATTGGTGCGAATCGCTCCGAGAGCAGTCTGGACGGCGCCACCACCACCCTGTCCGGCGAGGTCGAGATTCGCCAGGGCAGTTTGATCGCCGAGGCCGACCGGGCCGAGGTGACCCAGTCCGATGGCCGTGTGTC
>JBGTIE010000733.1:0-5813 GCA_041745855.1 Lysobacterales bacterium
GGGCGCGTCGTGGTGCGGTCCGCGGACCGTTTGGCAGTGAAGGCGTAGTTTGCTCTACGTTGAGCTGACAAACGGGAGCAGACCGCGCCACGGCGTGATGATTGGCGGCCGCAGTAGCAGGTTTATGAAATATCCGGGTTAAGTAAGAGCAAAAGCAAGGGCGCATGGCCGGCGCTCTTCTGAGCCCTGGGCCCTGAGCCCTCACTCTTCTGGGCCCTCGTTCGATGCGGTTCGCTGAGCTCACCGACATCCTACGCGCGAGGCCGGCGCTCTTCTGGTCCGTGGGCCCTGGGCCCTGCTCTTCTGACCCCTCAGCCCTCACCCCTCAGCCCTGATACCAGACATACCCCCGTCACCCGCTTTCGGCTATGCTCGACCGAGTTTGCTGACCGGAACGCCATCGTGTCCGAACTGCAGAGAACGCGGGTACTGTCGCTGGACGCCAGTGGGCGGATCCTGGACTGGATCAGCTGGCAGAGCGCCGTATGCCTGTACGTCCGCGAAGCAGTCGCCTGGACGCTCGGCGATCCCTGCCTGACGATTCACGGTGGTCAATCGCGGCTGACCGGCCTGCGCAGCGAGATCCAGTTGCATCCGATCGTTGCCAGCCGTTCGCGTCGGCGCGCGATCGTCGGCGAGCCGGCGCCGGCGCTGAACAACGCCGCCCTTTTCAACCGCGACCGCCAGATCTGCCTGTACTGCGGCTGCAGCGGCAACCGCCAAACCCTGACCCGCGATCATGTCGTGCCGCTTTCGCAGGGCGGCCGTGACTGCTGGCAGAACGTGGTGACCGCCTGCCTGCATTGCAACCTGCGCAAGGGCGGCCGCACCCCGCAACAAGCCGGCATGCCCTTGCTCGCGGTGCCCTATCGCCCCAGCTGGGTCGAGCACCTGATCCTGAGCAACCGCCACATCCTGGCCGACCAGATGGAATTCCTGATCCATCATTTGCCGCGTGACCGGCGAGCGATGGCAGCGGAAGGGCTTGAGGCCGAGCACAAACTGAACGCGTAGCCTCAGCAAGCTTTTGCCCGGGTTCCGAGCGCCTACTCGAAGCCGTCGGCAAACAGGTTCTGCCCGAAGGGCAGCGGCCAGACCCAGGCGCCGCGCGAGCGGGTCCACACCGCCAACGTGGTGAAACCTCGGTCGATGGTCATGTCCCAGATCATCACATTGGGCAGACCCAGGTGCTTCTGCCAGACCACCGGATTGGCCTCGACGTCGTCGGTGTAGTACAGCCCCCAATCGGAACCGGCGAAGACCTGAACCGGGCGGTTCGGATTGACCATCACGCTGTTGACCGGGATGTTCGGCAGGTTGCCCGAGACATTGCGCCAGCTGAAGGTGGCGCAGCTGGCGCTACAGCGTACCTGGAAGACGTGGCCGGGGGTGGCCGGCGTGTTCTGGTCGAAGCCGCCGGTCACCGCGTAGCCCACCAGTGGATCGACCGGATCGGTGACCACGTCGAGTATGAAGCGATTGGGCAGCACGGCATTGCCGTTTGTCACGTTGACCCAGGTGGCGGAGTTGGTCACGTCCTGCCCCATGCCGAAGCCGAACCAGACATTGCCGTCGTTGGTACCGGCAATCGCAATATCGGGTGTGCTGACCGCATAGCTGAGCTGGTTGATGACCGAGCGATCGTTCAGGGTGCCCTTGGTCAGATCCGGGCTGTTTGGCTTCCAGCTGGTGGTAGGTACGCCGCCGGTCACCGATTCCCAGACCCGGAAGCTGCCGGCAATGATGCGGCCACAGCCAGTGGCAGCCGGACAGCCAGTGGTTTCGTCACCGTACTGGTAGAGGTTGAAGTTGGTGATGAAGGACTTGCGGTCGCCGCCCCATCCGCTGGGTGTGGCGCTGACGGTCGAGGTGCTGCCCAGGCCGCCCGAGGCGCTGTTGGTCATGCGGATGTTGCCGTTCTGGCTGGTGTAGTACCAGCGCTGCTGGTTGATTGGCTCGATCGTGCTCCAGAAGCCGTCGCCGGCGTTACGACCAAACCAGCGCTGGGCGTCGAAGTTGCCGTCCGACCAGGTCGACACCATGCAGGAATTGTCCTGGGCACCACCCACGGCGCTGGCGGTCGGCGCCGTGTTGAACTCTGGCGAGATGCCGCCCGAATAGAACTCGATGGTGTTCAGCGTCTCGTTCAGCGACACCCAGGTCGGTGAGCCGGCCTGCGCATTGCCGGTATAATAGACACCGCCATCGGTGCCGATCAGCAACCGATTGGGATCGTTGTTGACGTAAGCGCGCCCGTGATGATCGACGTGCGGTGCCGAACCCATGCTGGAAAAGCTGGTGCCACCGTTGGTGGTGCGGAAGGTGCGCAGCGTGCTCATGACCACGCTGTTCGGATTCACCGGATCCACCGTCACGCCGGCGTTGTACCAGGCCTGGTTGCCGTAGGCGGACTGGTCGCCGGACATCTGGTTCCAGCTGGCGCCACCATCGGTGGAGCGCCAGACGCCCAGCATCACCGGACCGGCGGCCGACCCGACCTGCGCGTAGATGGTGTTGATGTTGGTCGGCGCAATGGCCAGATCTATGCGGCCGACGCTGTTGCCTGGCCTCGGCACCCCAGCACCGGTGCCGGTGGGCCAACCGTTATCGCCGCGCGAGACCAAGGCCCAATCGGTGGGGCATCCGCTGGCCGGCACGGTTGCTGTATAGACGCCGTTGGCACCGTTCTGGTTCAGGTCCGGCTGCACCGAGGTCTCGAAGCCCCGTGTGCCGACCGCCGCCAGAATGCGGGTGACACCACCACCCAGATTGGTCAGGATCAGTCCGGTGGTGTCCTGCCGCTGCTCAGCGAAGGCATTGCTCAGGCACGGACCGGTCCAGGAGTCGCCGGCGTCATAGGACAGGAACACACCGGTCTTGGCACTGACCACCACGATGCTGGAGTTATTCGGATCGACCGTGACTTTACCGATCGCCTGATACTGCGGCACGCCGTTGGCGCTGGGCGGGTAAAAGGGGTTGAAGACATCGGCGCCCTTGACCTCCCAGGTATTGCCGCCGTCGATCGACTTGAGCACGCCGTTGGAGCCGAAGGAAAAGGAGCCGTAGCGCAAATCGCCGGTGCCGGCATAGAGCACATCGGGATTGTTCGGATCCAGCGTCAGGTCGCCGATGGCGCTGTTCTGGATCGGTTCCATGGTGGCCGAATTGTCAGTGGTATTGACCCAGGTGGTGCTGGCGTCGCAGCAGTTGGTGGTTTTCCAGACCCCGCCGCCGTCCGAGCCCATCCACGCAATGCTGGGATCGATGGGATGGCTGACCACCACATTGGAGCGACCGGCGAAGCCGCCGCCAGTGCCCAGCGGGCGCGGACCCAGTGCGGTGAAGATGCCCGGATTCAACGCTTCGCCCACCCCCCGTTGCAGTTCAGCACCGAGCGGCAGGGATTGCGGAACCTGCGCGGCTTGCTCCGCCGCCTCGAGCAACCATTCGGGGTTGAAGTGACCGGTGGGATAGCTCGCACGATCAGCCCAGAAGGGCCCGTCATAGGCTTCATGGGCCAGCTTGCCGGAGATCTGTTCGGCTTCGCTGGCGTTCCCGGCAATCTGCAATGGACCGGTAGCTTGGGTGGCACAGCCAGCAAGGGTGCAGAACAAGACGAGCAAAAGCGGACGACGGGAACAGTTCATCGAGTGAGCACCGACGCAAAGAGTCCGCGAATGATCCGCGGGTAAACGACAAATCACAAGGCTCTCGCCCTCAGGGCCTCATTGGCCGATCCCTTTCGCGATCGACAATGCAGAAAAATCCAAAGGCTTGATCTGACTCGTTGCGCAGCTGGTGTACCTGCAGCGGGCGTACGTAGGCAACGTCCATCGGCTTCAGGTCAGCCCGCAGCTGATCGGTGATCAGGATTCCACGGCCGCGGGCGACCAGGATCACGTGGGTGTGGAGGTGCTTTTCCAGACTGGTGTAGCCGCCGGGCCCGATCTCGAAGTAGCGCAGGTCGAAATCCGCCTGCTCACCGTGATGACCGATCAGTTCGACCCGACGGACCGCACTGAAATCGTCGTCTTCGTTCTTGTACTGGCGATCGGAGCGGTGCTCCCAGCGGAAATTCTCGAGAAAACCCAGCAGTGTGTGGATCCCCTCGCCGTTGGCCGGCCGGTACTCGCAGCTGGAAACCCAGTCGTCCTGCGGGGGCTCCTGCCGGGCCTCCGGAAAGGCGTCGCGGATCTGCGCCTGGTAGGCGCGCGTGCCGTTGGCCAGATCTGGATCATGGCCGAGCAGCGAACCGCCGATCAGCAGCACCGCATCGGCGCCATAGTCCCGCTCCAGCCTGGGCAGACTGTCGAAACTCATGCCACCGGCCGGCGAGGGCCAGGCGGGTGCCAGATCGCCCAGCGGCTCGGTCAGGGCGCGCGCCAGTCCGGCGCATTCTTCTGCGCTGTAGGGGAAGCGTCCGCCGGGGGCCGGAAATACCGAGATATCGGCGCCGGCGAGCCGGAACAGCGTGCCCAGCAGCACGTCATGCCCCATGCCATGGTCGCGTGACTGCGTGTAGACACCGCTTAGCGCCGGATGAGCCATGCAGACGAGCCCATAGCGCTGGTTCAGATGGCGCACTCGGTCCAGTCCCAGCACCATCGGACACATCAAGGCACCGCGCAGTCCCAGCGCCAGGATGAATTCGGCGTACTCCTCCAGATCCTCGTCCGGCGCGGCCAGATGCGGAAAATACAGGGTCTGCCGGCCCGTCTGCCGATTGGCCGCATCGACCGCCTTGGCACAAGCATCGACGCGCCGCTTGAAACCCTCGAAATCGCTTGATACCAGATTCTGGTCGTCCTTGACGATGTCACCGCCACCCAGTGCAAAGCGGCCGACCAACTCGGCCAGCTGGGCATCGGCAAGGCCGCGCGGCTTGACCGCGGTGGCCAGCAGCGGTCGGCCATGCACACCGAGCAGGCTGCGCAAACCCTCAATGCCATGGCGCGGCCCCTGAAAGCTCTGCAGGATGACCGGCGGCAGATCCAGACCCACCAGCCGGACTCCTTCGGCCATCGACACGTTGCCGTACAGCAGGTTGATCAGTTGCGACAGTTGTCCCGAGGCCAGCTCGGGCGCATAAGCAATGCGCGCGAGAAAGCGATCCGGGCCATCGGCCTGGATTGACTGCACTTTACCGACGACCTGATCGAGCAGGCGCGCATCGGTGACCAGCCGCTCGGGCAGTTCAACCGTTTGCTCAAAGGCGATGAAGCGCGCCAACGCATCGGCCTGCGTGGCATCACAGCGCAGGCGGTAGCTGGCAACAATAGGGGTGGACTGGAAACTTCGATCGGACATGCGGAGCAGCCCCCGTCGAAGGGGCATGGGACCCTGGCGCAAAAAGATTGGCAAGTATAGCGAGCGGCCGCGTCAGCGTGACGGCAAGCGACGCTGTCGATGACGCTTGCCCGCGAATCGCCCGCGTTGGCGCGCCGGACTTAAACTGTCTGGATGCCATTGCTCTCCATCCCACCCCCACCGGAATCGATCGACGTCCACACGGCGCTGGCGTGGGGGCGTACGCGGCTGGAACAGGATGCGCGCGACGCGGATTACCTGCTGGCTGCGGCCATGCACTGCAGCCTGGCCCAGCTGCGTGCCTTCCCGGAACGACTCTGTGGGACCGAGGCGTGGGAGTGCTATCGAAGCTGGATCGAGCGGCGCGCGCGCGCCGAGCCGCTGGCTTATCTGCTCGGGACCAAAGAGTTCTGGTCGCTGCCGCTGGCGGTCGGTCCGGGCGTGCTGATTCCGCGGCCGGACAGCGAGCTGCTGGTCGAAGCGACCCTGCAGCGCCTGCCGCC
>JBGTIE010000734.1:0-3328 GCA_041745855.1 Lysobacterales bacterium
GCCATCGAGCCTGCGCCGGGTCGACGGCCGGCGCACGATCACGCTCGGTGTCTCACCGCCGGAGCAGATGTCGCTGGAAGATGCGATGGATGTCGTGCGCACGCAGATCGAGCCGAAGCTGCGCGAATTTCTGCCGGTCGATGGCAGCCTGCGCTACGGCGGCAGCGCGGACTCGCTGGCCAGGGCGATGGTGACGATGGGCGGCAACTTCGCCATCGCGTTGATCCTGCTGCTGATGCTGATGGCGGCGCTGTTCCGCTCGCTCAAGGACAGCGTCCTGGTAATGCTGACGGTGCCGCTGGCGACCGTCGGCGGCGTCATCGGCCTGCGCCTGGCGAACCTGTTCACGCTGCAGCCGCTGGACTTGCTGACGATGATCGGCTTCGTGATCCTGCTCGGCCTGACCGTCAACAACGCGATCCTGCTGGTCGACCGCACCCGCGCCAATCAGCGCGAAGGCCTGGACCGCGACGAAGCCGTGCGCGCCGCGGTGGCCGAACGGCTGCGCCCGATCCTGATGAGCACCAGCACCACCCTGCTCGGCATGCTGCCGCTGGTCCTGATCCCCGGCCCCGGCTCAGTCATCTACCGCGGCCTGGCGGTGGTCATCGTCGGCGGCATGTCGTTGTCGCTGGTATTCACGCTGATTTTGCTGCCGGCGTTGTTAAGGATGGGGGATTTGGGTTGGGTCAGGCGACGCAATGATGATCCAGTACGTGGCGATGAGGCGGTATTGGGGGTTTGATGGGAGAAGAATCGTTTTACGTTTTACGTAAGGGCAAGAGCGTTTTAGGTTTTAGGGTCAGGGCAAGAGCAGAAGCAGCACATTCGGGCCAAATCGCTCTCGCTTTGGTAGGCCGTTGTGGCCGATCGGCGTTGAGTCCGGACGGGCGCGAAAGGCGATCCGATCGGGCTCAGCGGCGCTCTTGATCTTGCTTTCCCCTAAAACTTAAAACCCAAAACACTATCCACCGGAGCGAAAAATGAAATCCCGACCAAGACTATCCCGTTGGCTATTGGGCTCGTGTGCCGCCCTTATCGTAATCAGCGCATTCGCGCAACCCAACCCTCCCCCGCCCTCGCCGGTCAGCGTTACGCCGGTGGTGCGAGCGGAGCTGGCGCCGATGACCTGGGTCCCTGGGACGGTGGTTGCGCGGGCCGATGCGCGTATCGGTGCGGAGGTGGCCGGTCGCTTGGTCAGCCTGGCCGAGATCGGCGCCAAGGTGGCGAAAGGGGATGGGATCGCGCGCAGCGACACCGAGGCCCTGGCGCTGGAGAAGCAACGCCAGCAGGCGGCGGTCGATCGGCTGCAGGCGCAGCTGCGGTACCGCCAGCAACAGGTTGAGCGATTCAAGGCGCTGGCTGATCGCAATGTGATGGCGGGCGATCAGCTCGACAGCACCATCGCCGAGCAGGCGATGACCGCGGCCGAGTTGGGGCAGGCGAAGGCGCTGCTGGCCGAGGTCCAGTATCGGATCGAGCGCTCCACCGTGCGCGCGCCCTTCGCCGGCATGGTGGTCGAGCGACTGGCCCAGCCCGGTGAGTATCTGGGGCCCGGTACGCCATTGCTGCGACTGGTCGATGTGGAGCAGCGCGAAATCAGCGCACGCGCGCCGCTGACCGCCTTCCCCTTCCTGCGGGAGGGCCAGGTGCTGCAGGTTCGTCAGGGCGAGCAGCAGCAGTCCGTGCCGCTGGTCCGGCGCATCGCCGTCGGCGATCCGCTTTCACGCAGCGCCGAGTTGCGGTTGGGTGTGGCCGAACAGGACTGGGTGGTCGGCAGCGCGGTCGAAGTCAGCGTACCCGAAACAGCCGGCAGCGAAGGTCTGGTAGTGCACCGCGACGCGCTGTTGCTGCGCGCCAATCAGCGCTACGTCTATCGGGTCGGCGAGGACGGCAAGGCCGAACGGGTCGACGTCGAAGTGGGTCTGGCGGTCGGTGACCAGATCGAAGTCATCGGTGCCCTGCAAGCCGGCGATCTGGTCGTCGTCCGCGGCGGTGAGCGTTTGAGCGAAGGGATGACCGTGCAGGTCGTTGCGCCGGGCAGTGTTGCAGCCCAGGGTCGGGAGGGGTGAGCTATCGACCAGACAAGGGCTGAGGGCTGAGGGCTGAGGGTGTCGGGAGGAGCTGGCGACATCGAGGTCGCCGGTGTTGATGCGCAAATCAGCACAGCGCCCCAGGGGCGACTGGACTACGTAAAACGCAAAACGTAAAACGTGAAACCTAAAACGGCTGCTACCCCCCTATCATCCCCAGACCCTCCAAGCCCCAACAAGAAAAGATGTACCTCCTCGCCCTCGACCAAGGCACCTCCAGCTCCCGCGCGCTGCTGATCGATGGGCAGGCACGGGTCGTCGCGGTGCACAACGTGGCCTTCGATTGTGACTATCCGCAGCCGGGCTGGGTCGAGGTCAGTGCCGAGCGGATCTGGGACAGTCAGCGGGAAGCGATCGGCGCGGTGCTGCATAAAGCCGCAGTCGGTCCGGCGCAGGTGCATGCGATCGGCCTGACCAACCAGCGCGAGACGGTCATCGCCTGGCGTCGCTCGACCGGCCAGGCACTGGCGCCGGCGATCGTCTGGCAATGTCGGCGCACTGCTCCGGTCTGTCAAAAGTTGCGTGCCGAAGGCCTGGAAGCGCCGGTGCGCGAACGCACTGGCCTGCTGTTGGATCCTTACTTCTCGGCGACCAAGATGCAGTGGCTGCTGCAACAGCCTGCTGTTGCCGCCGCCGCGCGTGACAATGACCTTGCGTTTGGCACCGTCGACAGCTGGCTGCTGTTCAAGCTCAGCGGGGGCCGCCTGCACGCGACCGACGCCAGCAATGCCTCGCGCACGCTGCTGTTCAATCTGGAGACAGGCAACTGGGATCCGTGGCTGCTGGACTGCTTCGATATCCCGGCCGAAACCCTGCCGGCGATCGTCGATTCCAGTGGCGTGGTCGGCCATACCGACGCTTCGGTCTTCGGCGCCGCGGTGCCGCTGGCCGGGATCGCCGGCGATCAGCAGGCGGCTCTGTTCGGCCAGGCCTGCTTCACCCCCGGGATGGCCAAGAACACCTACGGCACCGGCTGCTTCCTGCTGCTGAACACCGGCTCCTCCCGCATCCACTCGCAGCACGGTTTGCTCAGCACGGTGGCCTGGCGGTTGGGTGGGGTCGATCACTATGCGCTGGAAGGCTCGGTGTTCATGGCCGGAGCGCTGATCCAGTGGCTGCGCGATGGGCTCGGGCTGCTGCGCGACGTGGCCGAAAGCGAAGCGCTGGCGCGCAGTGTCAGCGACAGCGCCGGGGTGCACATCGTGCCGGCCTTCACCGGTCTGGGAGCGCCGCAC
>JBGTIE010000735.1:0-5916 GCA_041745855.1 Lysobacterales bacterium
GCATAGTCGGCCTGTTGCAGGCGAACGAATGTCTCAAGCTGATCCTCGGCTATGGCCAGACCCTGGCCGGCCGCCTGCTGTGCTTCGACGCCCGCAGCAGCCACTGGCGCGAACTGCAGTTGCCGCGGGATCCAGACTGCCCGGGCTGCGGCCCGAACCGCCGCGAGCTGAGTGAGGCGACACCCCTCTGTGCCCTGGGAGAGACCGCCTGATGGATCTGCAACCGCTGCACGACGCCTACCAGAGCGCGCAGACCAGCCTGCGCGATCCGCTCCAGCTGGTCCAGCTCGCCGTCACCGTGCTCGCACTGACCCTGGCCATGTGGCTGGGACGACGCTGGCGCAGCGATATCGGCGAAGGCTGGCTGCATGATCTGCGCCTGCGCTTGCTGCGGCCAGCCCTGGTCTTCGGCGTTGCGCTGCTTGGACTGGTGGTGCTGCGAGCACTCGGTCTGCCCTCCCAGGGCCTGGCGCTGGTCATGTCTCTGGCGCTGTCGTTGGTTCTGATCCGGGGATTTGCCTATCTGCTGCGGCGGGTGCTCAAGCCTGGCCCGCTGCTGGAAGCCAGCGAACACCTGATCACCGGGCTGGTCTGGCTGGCGGTCGCGCTGTACCTGCTCGACTGGCTCGCACCCTCGCTGCAGATGCTCGAAGCCGCGGCGGTACAGTTCGGCGACACCCGCTTCTCGCTGCTCAACTTGCTCGTGCTGCTGGGTGTCGCCGCCGCCCTCCTGTTGCTCGGCGGCTTGTGCGCCGGCATCGTCGAACGCCGGCTGATGGACATGCAGGAGCTGTCGATCGGTCTGCGCGTAGGCATGGCCAAGGTGGTTCGCTTCGTCCTGGTCCTGATCGCCCTGCTGGTCGCGCTGAACGCAGTCGGTATCAACCTGACCTCGCTGGCCGTCTTCTCCGGCGCCCTCGGCGTGGGCCTGGGCTTCGGCCTGCAGCGCATTGCGTCCAACTTCATCTCCGGCTTCATCCTCGTCATGGACCGCTCAATCCGCCCGGGCGATGTCATCACCGTCGGCGAAAGTTTCGGCTGGGTCCAGCAACTCAACGCCCGCTACGTAGTCGTTCGCAACCGCGACGGCGTCGATACCCTGATTCCGAACGAGAATCTGATCACCAGCGAAGTGATCAACTGGAGCTTTGCCGACACTACGGTGCGCCTGAAAGTCCCGGTCCAGATCAGCTACAAGGATGAACCCGCCGAAGCGATGGCCTTGATGGTGGATATGGCACGCGGCTGCCCCCGTGTCGAGCAGCTTCCAGAGCCGGTGGCCCGTCTGATGGGCTTTGGTGACAGCGGCATCGATCTGGAACTGCGCGTCTGGATCAAGGATCCGCAGGAAGGCATCAACAACATCCGCTCCGATCTCAATCTGGGCATCTGGAAAGTTTTCAAGCAAGCCGGAATTACCATCCCCTATCCGCAGCGCGACGTGCACCTGAGGACGGTGGAGAAGCCGGACACTTCAAGGGAACTGTAGAAGCCGGGTGCGATTCAAACTCATGCAGCCAAGGGAAGCGGGGAGGTCGGGGTTCCATCAAGCGCGCTGAGCCTTCGTTGCCCGAGTACAACTCGGGGTTCCATCAAGCGCGCTGAGCCTTCGTTGCCCGAGTACAACTCGGGGTTCCAACAAGCGCGCTGAGCCTACATTGCCCGAGTACAACTCGGGGTTCCAACAAGCGCACTGAGCCTTGGTTGCCCGAGTACAACTCGGGGTTCCATCAAGCCCGCCGCTCGCTTCGGCTCCTGCTCTTACGTAAAACCTGAAACGTAAGACCTGCGATCTTTGCTTTCAATAAACAACAACGCCCGGCGGTTTCCCGCCGGGCGTTGGGTGTTGCGGGTGTTACTTGGTCGAGCGGGCTATCAGCGCCGGATCGCCGCCATGCCCAGACCACCAAGCAGCAGGCTCAGCAGCAGCAGGCCCAGGGTACCGAAGGTCGGGACCGGGATCGCGCCGGTGCCTACCACCAGATCGGCGCTGTTGTTGGAGAGGTCCGGATCGAAGGTGATCGAGGTCACGCTGGCAGTGGCCTGGATGTCACCTGGCAGCACCACGACGACTGTGATCTGACAGGTTGCCGAGGCGCCGCTGGCCAGGGTCGGAACCGTCCATGTCAGCGTGGTGCCGGTCAGCACCGCACCGCAGGTGCTCGACACGAAGCTCACCTTGCTCGACAACTCCAGCGTGAAGTCGATATCGAAGGCCACGCCAGGGCCGTTGTTGGTGCCGGTGACGGTGTATACAAAGGTGTCGCCGACGGCCAGGTTGCCCACCACGTTGGAGGTCAACGAGATCGACATATCGGTTTCTTCGGCGCCGGTCAGGGTCGAGGTCGAGGCGTTGTTGGCCCCGTTCGGATCGCTCGTCGCGCTGCTGAGCGAGGCGGTGTTTACGATCGGGCCGAGCGTTGCCACCACGACATTCAGGTTGCACACCACGGTCGCACCCGGCGCCAGCGTGCCGATGGTCCAGGTCAGGGTGGGATCGACATAGACCGCGCCGCAGTCGTTCGACACCAGGTCCAGCGTCGGCGGCAGCACGTCGGTCACGACAACCGCGGTGGCGGTGGAGGGTCCTGCGTTGTTGACCGTCAGCTGGTAGCTGAAGGTCGATCCGACCAGCACCGGCGTGGGCACACCCACCGCCACCTTGGTGATCGACAGATCGGCGCTTGCGGTCAGCGTATCGCTGTCGGTGGCGCTGTTGTTGGCGCCGTTCGGATCGCTCACGCCCATCGCGGCCACCGAAACCGTCGCGGTGTTGGCTAGCGTACCCACCGCGGCCGGGTCGATCGGGCAGCTGACGCTGTAGGTCACGCTGCCGCCGACCGGCAGGTTCACGGTGTCGTTGATGTTGCCGGCGCCATTGGCCGTGCAGGTGCCGCCGCCCGCACCGGTGCAGGTCCAGGTCACGCCGACGCAGGCAGCAGGGAAGGTATCGGCGACGATACTGCCAGGCGCATTGGAAGGACCGGCGTTGCTGGCCACGATCGTGTAGACCGTGGTGGTGCCCGGGGTCGAACTGGCCACGCCGTTGGTTTTGGTGATGGCCAGATCTGCCACGACGCTGACCGCGGTGCCGGCAGTGGCGGTGTTGTTGGCCAGATTCGGATCATTGGTATCGGAAGTCACCGTCGCGGTCGCGTTCAGCGTGCCGGTGGTCGAGGGCGCCACCGCGGCAACGATAACGGCTACGCGGCTGGCGCCGCTGGCGGTCGGACCGGCCCAGGTGCAGGTGACCGGACTGGCGGCGTTGCATGCAGCGCCCGCGCCACCGTTGACCGAAACGAAACTGGTACCGGCCGGCAGCGGCAGCGTGATCGACACGTTGGCGGCATCGGACGGGCCGTTGTTGGTCGCGGTCACCGTGTAGGTCAGGTTCTCGCCGGCATTGACCGGATCGGGGGCATCGGCGAGGGTGACGCTCAGGTCTGCCTCGACGACGCCAGCGCCTTGTCGATCGACGATCAGGGTCCAGTTCAGCAGGGTGCCCACGTCGCCGCCAGCGCGGTCGCAGATTCTCAGCGTGAAGGCACGCCCGCCGGCTTCGGCGCCGTTGAAGACGTCCAGCGACTGGTTCGGTTGGCAGATCGGGCCGGGCGCCGTGACGCAGTTGGCCGCCGTGCCGCAGTTGGCCGCGGCGCTGCAAAGCGCCGCGCCCTGGCTGTCGAAGGTGGCGAAGTAATTGTCACCGCTGCCGTCGTGATTGTTGGCGAGAATGACTGTACTGGTGCCATCGGTCAGCGCCATCTGGAGGTCGCTGCGCCAGGTGTGGGTGATCTGAACCTGCACGTCTACATCGACGATCGGGCCGGTGTCGCCGCCAGGGATCGTGATGACATTGCTGATGCCGCCCACGCCGGTGCCGGCGGCGTCATCGACGCAGCCGTTGTCCGGCAGGATCGGCACGTTGTTGACGGTGCTGGGATAGGTGCCTGTGACGACCGTAGCCGGCGGTGTGCGCTCGACTGCGAGGGCCCAGTTGATCAGGGTACCTGTGTCGCCGCCGGCGCGATCACAGATACGCAGCGTGAAGACCCGGCCACCGGCCTCGGCACCGTTGAACACGTCCAGCGACTGGTTTGGCTGGCACACCGGGCCCGGGGGTGTGACGCAGTTGGCCGCACCGCCGCAGTTGGCCGCGGCGCTGCACAGGGCTGCACCTTGAGTGTCGAATGTCGCGTGGTAGTTGTCGGCGGACGCGCCGTGGTTGTTGGCCAGCAGCACGGTGCTGGTGCCGTCGGTCAGCGCCGCCTGGATGTCACCGCGCCAGGTGTGGCTCATCGCCACCTGCACATTGACGTCATTGATCGTGCCCATGTCGCCGGCCGGGATCGTGATCTGATTGCTGATGCCACCCAGACCGGTGCCGGCAGCAGTGGCATCGGTACAGTTGTTGTCACCGATCGCCACGTTGTTGACCGTGCTCAGATAGGTGTTAGTGACTGTGCCGGAGTGGGCCGCAAGGCCTCCTCCGAGCAGGATCAGGACGGCGATCGAGGGCAGCAGGCGCATTGTTCTCTCCGGTTTCTTCTTGATGGTCCGCACGGAAAAAGTTCCCCCAGCGGGCATTTGTGCCATGGAGTGTACAGGCGGGGTTCATGTCATTACAACAATTTCACTTCTTTTTGGGGGTGAGAGGTGAGGGCTGAGGGGTCAGTAGAGCAGTTCCAGTGGCGCGTTCCAGTGGCCAGTGAAAAGCGACGGCTCGGCGAGCAGCTCCCGCGTACCCTCGTCATTGCGAGACCCTTATCGGTCCGTTGTGCACACAGGCCATGAACCCTCGTCATCGCGAGACTCCTTTTCCGGCCTCGAAATGCATACGGGCCTTGAACCTTCGTCATCGCGAGGGAGCCTAGGCGACCGCGGCGATCGCGTTTGCTTCTCCGAACAAGGGGCACTGGATTGCCGCGGCCCGCGCCGAATGGGTGCGCGTCGTTGAATGAAGATGGAGCGGCGCGGACCTCGCAATGACGATGGGGTGGCTGTCATCGGACCGACTTCTCGCGTCACTCGCTCTGTCCGGGTCGGAGCAGGCTGGCAATTACGTATCAATAAGTTGTGCCAGTTTCCTGACCCGTCAGCCCTCCGGACTTCCCATCCGCCAAGCCCTTCCCGCCCTGTAAGCGGCCAGCGCTGACTCCAGTGCGGGCACCAGATCGGGGCGGCCCTGGTTGTGGGCGGTCTGGATCAGCTCCTGTTGCAGGCGTGTGGCTTCGTCGAAGTGACCGCTTTCGGCCAATGCCATCGCCAGCACTTCGGCGTGGGGCAGGCTGCTTTCGCGCTGGAACAGGTGCTGGGCCAGCCGGAGGGCGGCGGCGCCGTCGCGTATTTCGGCGCCGGGCGCACTCGCCAGCAATCGCGCCAGTTCGAGCGCAATCCGCGCATCGCCGGGGTGGGTTTGCAGCGCGGTGCGCAAGGTCTGCAGAGCCTTTGGCCAGCGCGTCTGGGCAATCTGGGTTCGAGCCAACGCCAGCCGGGCGTCGGCGCGGGCCGGATCGCGGTCGATCAGGTCCTGGTACTGCGCTTCTGCGGCTGCCATTCGACCCAGGCGATGCAATGCATTGGCCAGATTCATCCGGGTGTCCAGTTCACCCGGGTGCAGCGCCAGCGCTTCCTCGTAGGCTGCGACCGCTTCGGCGTCCCGCTCCAGGCTGGCGAGCAGGGTGCCCAGACCGAACCAGCCGGTGACCTGTTCCGGATCGGCAGCCAGAGCTGCGTGGTACTCCGCTTCGGCGGCGGCCGGCTCGCCGCTGCGGGCCAGCGCGACGGCCAGATTGACCCGGGTCAGCGGGTCGTCGTCGCTTTGCAACACCTGGGCGTAAAGTCGGGCCGCCTGGGCGTAGTCGCCGGCCAGGGCCAGGTCATTGGCGCGGCTTTTCAATACATCGACGCCGCCGGCCA
>JBGTIE010000736.1:0-5877 GCA_041745855.1 Lysobacterales bacterium
GCCTATCTGTCGCGCTATGCCCTGGGGCGCGACTATCACAAGGTGCTGCGGCGACGGCTGCAGGAGCTGGCCGATTGGCTGACCGCGCAGGTCGGACCCTTCGGCTTTCGCGCCTTCACTGATTCGGCGCCGGTGCTGGAGAAGCCGCTGGCGCGCAACGCCGGATTGGGCTGGATCGGCAAGCACACCAATCTGCTCGACCGCCGTGCTGGCTCCTGGTTCTTCCTCGGCGAGCTGTATGTCGACCTGCCGCTGCCGGTCGACAGCGTGCCGACCGATCACTGCGGCAGTTGCAATCGCTGTCAGCGCGCCTGTCCAACCCAGGCCATCGTCGCGCCCTACCAGCTCGACGCCCGCCGCTGCATCAGCTATCTCACCATCGAGCTGCACGGCGCGATCCCGGTCGAGTTCAGGCCCTTGATCGGCAACCGGGTCTTTGGCTGCGATGACTGTCAACTAGTGTGCCCGTGGAACCGCTACGCGAAAGTCACCGAGGTGCCCGATTTCAGGGTCCGCGAAGGACTGGACGGGGCGAGCCTGGTCGAGCTGTTCGGCTGGGACGAAGCCCGGTTCCTGCGCCGCACCGAAGGCAGCGCCATCCGCCGCCTCGGCCACAGCCGCTGGCTGCGCAACCTGGCGGTCGGTCTGGGCAACGCAGGCCCGATCGATGCACACCGCCAGGCCCTGCTCAGCCGCGCAACGGACCCGTCCGAGATGGTCCGCGAGCACGTCCAGTGGGCGCTGGCCCAGCACCAGCGCCCACCAGTCGCGGCCCCCAGCGCGCTCGATCTGCCGCCGGTGGCGGTACCGGTGCGGGAGCATGAGTCATTGGAGAGTGCGAGTCGGAACTGATCTTTTCGGAAACCCATGTGGGCTTCAGGGCCCAGGGCACAGGGCTCAGGGCCCAGAAGGTCAAGAGCTGGCTGCCTCTCGACTGGGCCCTGAGTGGGCCCTCGGATTCATGAGGATCCATCACGACTTCACTTCAACGCGCACCCTTCATGGCTTGCGGCATTCAATGGCCCTGTCCGGGGTAATATGTTCGTATGAAGACCCTGCTAGACAGCATTCGTGAATACGCCGCCCGGCCCTGGGCGAGTGTGAGCGAGCGCAGCGCGACGTATGACGCAACGCTATCTGTCACTGCCCGACTGGCCTGCGCGGAGCACCTGGCAAATCACATCCGCGCGCACTCTCCCGGCTACGCCGAGGCGCGACAGGCAGATCTGGAGCACCATCTGCGTATGTCGCAACTGTTCGCCTTGATCCATGCTCGCAAATTGCATTCGTGATCTCTCCAGGGCGCTGCGCGATCACGACTGGTGCTTGATCGGCGCGCAGGCGGCGATCCTGTATGGCTCGACCCGAACGACCCTGGACGTAGACATCAGCGTGCGGGCTGAGCCAGCAGAGGCCGGCGATCTGCTGCTGCGACTGGCCGCCGCTGGATTCACGCCCCGAATCGACGACCTTGCCAACTTCGCCGCCAGAACCCGAGTCTTGCTGCTGGCCCATGAATCGTCCGGACTATCGGTCGACCTGGTGCTCGCCGGGCCGGGTCTTGAAGAGATCTTTCTGGCCCGAGCGCATGCCACGCGCGTTTTCGGCACCAACGTGCCAGTGTTGGCGCCCGAAGACCTCGTGGCGTCGAAGTTGCTCGCCGGTCGACCGCACGATATCGAGGATGTTGCAGCCGTGATGAAGAACACCCCAGATCTGGTTGACAGTCAAATCGAGGAAACGCTGCGCCTGTTCGAGCAGGCGCTCGATCGCAGTGATCTCATGAGTACCTTCGAGCAGTTGCGGAGATCCGGCTGCGATTGACTCAACCAGGGCCCCGAGCAGCTATCGCTCGATTCATTTCCTCGATCGACACGATCCGATCGGGCTTGCCTGAAGGCATAATCGACCCACCCCAGCGCCGCAGCCGAGTATTCAATGTCCTCACCCGATCGCAATCTGCCCAGTCATTTCCCGGCCTGGGCGCGGCAGCTGGCCGAGTTGTATTTTTCCGCCACCACGGCGACCTTCATCGTCCACGGAAATATTGCCGATCCGGTGCCGCTGGGCACCGGTGGCTGGGGCACCCTAAGCGATTTCTTCGCCGGCCAGCTGTTTGGCCGTTGGGATCTGGTGTTGGGCTATGACCTCGGACGTGGTCTGCGCCCGCTGGGTGGCGGCAATGTCGAGCGCCAGCGCGCGATGGTCTCGCTGATGAACCGCAAGGTCGGTGATCCGGCCAAATTGCCGCGCGACCCGGTCAACGCGCTGATGGCGATCGACCGGCTGGTGCTGGACATGCTCACCGATCCGCCGGCCGATCGGCCGTCGGTCGCGATTGTCATCGACTATGCCTCCTTCCTGGTGCCGGTCGGCGATCGCCTCGCGCCGGCCGGTGCGCAGAGTCTGGTGACGATCCTGAACTGGGCCAGCAACCCCTTCGTCAAGCAGGCCAATCTGGCCTTCATCCTGATCGATACCCGGCTCGGTGATTTCCACGACCGGCTGGTCAATTCGCCGCATGTCTCGGCGATCGAGGTTCCGATGCCGCTGCCCGCCGCGCGCGGGGCGTATCTTGAGCACCTGATCGGCTCCACCGAACTGCAGAGTTTCTCCGACTTCACTTTGGCCGAGCTGACCGCGCTGACCCACGGCATGTCGCTGTCGGATCTGGCAGTGCTGATCCGCGCCTCGCGCGACGCTGGCAAGCGGCTGGACGAGGCCAATTTCAAGGCACGCAAGAAGCGCCTGATCGAACGTCAGGCGCAGGACCTGCTGGAGTTCATCGAGCCCAAGTTCAATCTCGACATGGTGGTGGGCCACGAAGCCGCCAAGCAACGCCTGCGCGACGATGCGGAGCTGATCCGGCGTGGCAATCTGGATGTCGCGCCGATGGGCTATCTGTTCAACGGGCCGGTCGGCACCGGCAAGACCTTCCTCGCCACCTGCCTGGCCGGCTCGATCGGCATGCCCTGCGTCAAGCTGAAGAACTTCCGCAGCAAGTACGTCGGCGAGTCGGAAGCCAATCTGGAGCGGGTGCTGGCGGTGCTGCGCGGGCTGGGGCCGGTGATGGTGATCATCGACGAGGCCGACGCGATGCTCGGCGATCGAAGCCAGGGCGGCGATTCGGGCGTTGGCTCGCGCATCTTCGGGATGATCGCCAATGCGATGGGCGATACCGAATATCGCGGCAAGATCGTCTGGATGCTGCTCACCGCACGCCCCGATCTGCTGCCTATCGATCTCAAGCGGCAGGGCCGGGCCGGGCCGAGGTGCATATACCGTTGTTCTATCCCCAGACACAGAGTGAGATCGTCGAGTACTTCGTCGTGCTGGCGAAGAAGATCGGCGCCAAACTCGATCGCAAGGTGGTGCCCGAGGTGCCACACGTGGGCAATCTCTCTGGTGCCGACATCGAATCACTGATCGCCCGCGCCTGGCGCCAGGCCCTGCTTGCCGGCGAGAAGTCGATCACCAAGAAGCGCCTGACCGCAACGCTCGACGGCTTCATGCCCTCGACCCAGAGCCTGGAGCGCGAACTGCAGGAAATCGCCGCGATCATCGAGTGCACCGACAAGGAATTCCTGGTCCCCTCGGCACTGGCCAAGCTGGAAGAACACGGCGGCCGCGAAGGCCTGCAGCGCCGCTTCCAGGCGATCAAGCGGGTGATCGAGGAGATGCGGTGAGAGCAGGGCCCAGGGCATAGGGCCCAGGGCCCAGAAGGAGCAGTAGAGCGGGGCCCAGGGCATAGGGCACCCAGGCTCGCTCTTCTGGGCCCTGAGCCCTGGGCCCTCGCTTTTATGGGCCCTCGCTAATCTGGGCCCTCTGCCCTCGCTCTTCTGGGCCCTGAGCCCTGGGCCCTGGGCCCTCGCTTTTCTGGGCCCTCGCTTGGTGCCACCCTCGAAAATTCCACCACAAATCGCGTGCCCTGCCCCACCACGCTGTACACCTCGATCTGTCCGCCGAGGCGGGCGCGGACGAGGTTGAAGGCGGTGTGCAGGCCCAGGCCGATACAGCCTTCGGAACGGCGGGTGGTATAGAAGGGTTCGAACACCCGTGGCAGATCGGTCTCGGCGATCCCTTGACCGTCGTCGCTGAAGATCAGCCGGACCTTGTCCGCATCCATCGCCTGCACGTCGATCTGCAGCCGACCGCACTGATCCGGCGCATAGGCGTGCAGCAGCGCGTTGCCGGCCAGGGTCGTGATGATCTGGCCGAGCGTGCCGGGATAACTGGCCAGCCGCAGGTCCGGTGGGCAGCGCAGTTCCAACCCGATCAGCCGCGGTTTCCAGCTCAGCCGCAGGTTTTCGCATAGATCACTGAGGCTGTCGGCGAGCACGAACTCGCGGCGTTCGTCCGAGCTGCGGTCGGCCGAGACCTGCTTGAAGCTGCGCACCAGCTGGGCGGCGCGGGTGAGATTGTGGTTGACCAGTTCGCCAGCCTGCTGCGCCATCTGCAGGAAATCCCCCAGCTCGCGCTGGCGCAGACTGTGGGCGTCGAGCTTGCGTTGTATGCCGCGGACCTCGTCGCTCAGGTGCGAGGCCGCGGTCAGCGCGGTGCCGAGCGGTGTGTTGATCTCGTGCGCCACGCCGGCCACCAGTTGGCCCAGTGAAGCCATCTTCTCCGCCGCGACCAGATGCTGCTGGGCCGACTGCAATTGCGTCAGCGCGCTTTCGGCGTGCTCCTTGGCCTGCTGCATTTGCTGCGTGCGCAGATTCACGGTGGCTTCCAGCACACGTTCGTGGGCGCGCAGCCGGGCCGTGTGACGTCGCACCCCGAGGACGATCAGCGCGACGGTGAACAACACCACCAAGGTCAGGAACCAACCGGTCTGCCAGAACGCAGGCAACACCCGCAGCGGCAGCAGCAGCGGCTCATCTACCCACTGACCGGCGCGGTTGCTGGCTTGGACCTGCAACTGGTAGCGTCCCGGCCACAGATTGTTGTAGCTGGTCAGCCGGCGACTGCTGTCAGTGGCGATCCAGTCCTGGTCAAAACCGGTCAGCCGATAACGGTATTGGTTGCGTTGCGGTGCCGAAAAATCGAGTGCGGCGAACTCCACGTTCAGGCTGCGCTGGCCGGGCAGCAGGCGCAAGCCCTCAGCCCATTCCAGTGGCGGCAGCAAGCGGCCATCGATACGCAACTCGCTGATCACCAGCGGCGGCTGGTAGTCCCACGGCGCAAAGCGCTCCGGATCGACCAACAACAGGCCACGGTTGCCACCGAACAGCAGCAAGCCATCGCGGGTCTGGGTGTAGGACCGAAACCAGGCCGTGCCGATGTCGACCCCATCGGCGCGGGTCAGCTCGTGCACCGTCCTGGTCGCAGGATCGATGACATAGCGCTGAGTCCACAGCCGGCCGCGTCGATCCTGCATCAGGTTGGCGCCAACCGGCTCGGTGGCCAGGCCAAGTTCGCGGCCGACGCTGCGCAAGCTCACTTCCGGGGCACAGCTGGACTCGCCGCAAGAAGTCACCGACCGCAGCTCGGCCAACTGCAGCAGACCCTCGCTGCCATCGATCCAGAGCTGGCCGTCGGAGTCCATCAGCATGCCGACGATGGTCAGCCGGGCGAGCCGCTCGTCCTCCGCACCGCGGCCGCGGACCGGATGCAGGATGGTCTCGTCGTCGGCCTTGCTGAACAACCCGGCATTGGTGCCTACCCAGATACGCCCGTCCGGCGCCTCGGCGAGCGCGTTGACATCGGCGCTGGCCCGCTGGCCGCGGCTATCCGGCACATTGATCAGGCCCGCCGTGCCGCTCTGCCAGTAGTACAGGCCGACGTTGCTGCCGACCCACAAGCGGCCGTCGCGACCGGCCAGCAAACGACGCGCGGTATTGCCGCTCAGGCCCATCCTGGTCTCGAAGCGCTCGAAGC
>JBGTIE010000737.1:0-35026 GCA_041745855.1 Lysobacterales bacterium
GAACCCGACGACCTCGCCGCCAGCGCCCTGCGCGTTGCGCTCAAGCTGCGCGCCGACCCGACCAGCATCGAGCTGCGCAAGACGCTGCGCGACACTGCCCCGCAATTGTTGCCCTGGGTACTCGCCCGACGGAAATAGCGACCTCCGATCGCGCGGCTCTCGAACGCTTGCCCACCTCTCGCAGGCTTGCGCGGCTCTCGCAGGCTTGTGCATCTCTCGCAGGCTTGCGCGGCTCTCGTAGGCCGGTTCCTCGCGCCCGCCAGGCAACGATTTACGCCCCGCAACAGCCAGCGCGAGGCGGCCGGCGCTCCTGGATCGTTTGCCGCGCCAGCCTCGATTGCACCGCATTATCGAGGTGTGACTGCAGCGCATTCCGCCACGCTTTGCTTTTCGCCCCAACGGGGCAGCACACGTTAGCCTGGGGCAACGCCCCAGGTAAGCAGCGCGTCGACCCTGAGCCCTGAAAGGGCGCCCAATGTCCGTACCTGCGGGAAACCGGCGTGACCGTTGTAGCCAGCGTGCCTGATGCGGCCCGCCGGTCCAGAAGCCGACCATGGTTCGCCCTTTCAGGGCTCTCGCCATCACCCGGATCGCGGGTCTCACCGGCTGCCAAGGATCGCTTCGCGGCTGTCGAAGCGGTTTACAAGAGCAGCTCTCGAACCTGATCAGGACGGGTACCTGATCTTCACTCAGAACGGAATCTCGCCGTCCCAGGGCTCGCCTTCCGACTCGGCAGAGATAGACGGGTCCCTCGACTCAACCGGCTCGCAGTTCTCCGGTATCAGGTGCCACAGACCCTCCTGATGCAGCCAGATGGGATCGGCGTTGGCCAGAATGAATTCGTCGTCCAGCACACCCTCGATCATCGACGGGCGCAAGACCCGCTTCTGTTTGCCGTGGATGAAGATGGTCATGTAGCGCTCAGCCCGGAGCTTCTTCTCGGCTCTCTGTCGGGCAGTGAGTTTGCGCTTGGGCTTGGGCATCTTGAATACGGTACGTTTTTGAGACGCGCCACCGCAAGTGCGCTCTGCGGCTCAGTGGTCGATGGCGGAGAGGGTGGTCTAGCTTGACTCCGATTCTGGTGCATCACGGGGCATTGCCGCTTTCCGTCAACTCGACTTTGGCTGGCACCATGCCAGCGCGTCGTCGCTTGATGGCGCACTTGTCGGAACCCCGAGTTGCACTCGGGTCGTCGCGCAGCGACGTGCTCTTCGGCGCGCGATAGACGCCAGTTGCCTCGACGGATTCCCGGCGTCACCGAGCCTCGTTGCCCGAGTACAACTCGGGGTTCCTTTTCGCGCACCGCGCTGGGATTCAGTCCGGCCGTACACAGCCCGGCCGTTCACCCTCAGTCGGCCCTCAGCCCCGACCTTCGGTGATTCAGCCACTACCGGAACAAACGTCCCCTGGACCGACAACACCACCCTGCCGGGCTGGTATCACAGCCGCACCACCTACAACGCCGGCAACGGCACGGTCAACAACGGTGCAGCCTACAGTTTCGGTCTGGCTGACAGCACCGAGCGCGTGCCTTTACTCCGTTCGTCCCAGCACGCTCTCGACTACCGGCTTGGCCCACGCGGGAACCTGGTGCAAGTCACTGGCCTTGGGCATTCGGAGCCGACCCTCGACGATGGATGCCACCTGCAACGGTGCTCGCAATGCTTCGCCAGCCGCCACGGACTCTGAGTTGTCGTAAACCTGGACGGCGTACACGTGGCGAACCAGGCGCGTGAGGTTGGCCATCGAACTGACGTAGCGCTCCCTGATCTTGACTTCGGGGATGCTGTGTCCGCCGCTGGCAACTCGCAATCCCACGCGCTCGATGTGCAAATCGACGCTGTCCAGCCCTACGTACCAGATCAGCACGTCATGGGTCGTGCAGGCATCGAGAAGCAACCGGGTGACCGATCTCCCACCCAGCGTGGTCTCGAATGCGTAGTTCTGGCAGTTTGCCAGTGCCCAACGCAACCGCCGCTGACCCTCGTTCCATGCAGCCACATCGGCCGATTGACGCGCATGACCGACCGCCTGCAGGGCGCGCGACCAGTCGTCAGGATTGAACCAGTCCATGCCCGCTTCGCGCAGGACTTGACCACCGAGCGAACTCTTGCCGCCGCCATTGACGCCGGCGAGCACATAAATCAGGGGGCGTTGGCTCAGAAGCTCTCTCCGGCCACCACGGTGCCGTCAAACTCGCCGTTCCGATCAAAGGCTCGCAGCAGGCGATCCCGAGCGTTCGGCTGATTGAGTACCGCGAGCCGGGCATCGAAGCGCTCGGTCAAGCCGTTCAACAATGCCTGATCCACCTCTGCCGCACGCGCAACCAGGGCGGTGTATTCGGCTGGATCCATCAGGACGGCATCGACGCGATCATGCGAGGTGAGCGCCAGCGCCTTGCTGGCCCGCAACTGCTCGCGCACCTCCAACCACTCACGCCGAACCCGCGTCGCCGCCACGGACTGCAAGGCCGCCAAGGCGCTTGATCTGGTCGTTTGCATGCTGATTCTCCGAAGACTCCAACCCAAGCCAGTCTACGCATTCAGCGCATTTTGCGCCAATAGCGCATATTGCGCCTCGAAGTTGGCAGCGAGCGACATCATCGTGGCCGGCCGCGGCACATGGAACCCCGAGTTGTACTCGGGCGAACCGGCCCTCTGGCACGCCATCTGCGAGACCTTTGGAGTGCGGCGCTCCGCGTCGCTTTGGATGATCTTCCGCTTCGCCGAAAGTGCAATCGTCGACGCCGGGACGCAAGGCGGCGCCTTTCGCTTGTCACGTCGTCTCACCGGAAGGCTTGCACGCAAGAGTACTGGGACGCCCTGTCATCCAGCCTGACGTAGGACTTCGCGGGTCAGCATGGGGACATATGCCCGCAAGTCGAGTGGTAGGCCTGGTGAGGCGAGATCCAGAACGGTAGCGTGCTCTGAATATGGAGTGCGGTGGCTTGCCACCGCTCTGACGTTGGCAGCTTGCTGCCGCATTTGCTCTCGCTCTCCTCGAACCCCTCAAACAAACCCGATACTCCTCCCACCACCCCGCCGCTTCGCCTGCACTTCGCGCTCAAGCAGTTCCAACCAAAGGGTCACGTCCGGCGTCAACCGCGTAATCCGGCACTGCCGCAGCGCAGTCGCCACATCGCCCGGACAAAGCCCGTGCAAGCGGTCAATCGCGCCGTGCAGTTCGTCCGGCATAGCGCCTGGCGAAGCGTCCGGCTCAAACAGCCGCCGGTAGCTCTCCCAGACCATCATCCGCCTTTGCTGCACCTGCGGCGGATCAAAGCGCAGCTTGAAGTCGAAGCGGCGCAGACTGGCCTCGTCGAGGCGGTCGGCCAGATTGGTGGACGCAATGAAAATGCCGTCGAAGCTCTCCATCTGGGTCAGCATCTCGTTCACCTGACTGACTTGCCACTGCTGGTTCGCGCCTTCGCGCCCGCCGAGCATGCTATCGGCTTCATCGATCAGCAGGATCGCACCGTCGTCCCGGGCGCGGGCAAAGGCGGCGGCGATGTTTCGCTCGGTCCCACCGACCCACTTGCTCAGCAGATCCGAGGCGCGCGTGGCGATGACAGGTCGGTCGATCACCTCGCCCAGGTGATGCGCGAACGCAGTCTTGCCGGTACCCGGAGGGCCATACAGGCAAACCCGACCCTGACCGCCCTGGGAGATGCCATCGATGATCGGCTGCAACGGCTGGCTCGGGTTGAGCCAGTCCAGTCGGTAGTCGGTCTTGCCCAGTTCCATCGCCGGCCAGCGGAAACTCATGCCCATGGCCTGCAGCGCATTGCAGAAGATCTGCTTCAGGCGCGCGAGGTTCTCGGCCGGCTGCTCATCGGCGACCAGCCGCAGCACGCGGGCGGCAGAATCGATCTGCGCCGGCGAAATCCTGTCGATCCCGGCGATGGCCTCGATGGCACCGTGCGGCAGACGAACACCATCAAGCGCGCGCGCCAGCAGTCGGCGGCGCTCGCTGCGGGGCAGGGTACGAACTTCCAGCACCAGATCGAATCGACGGATGAAGGCTGGATCCATCTGAAAGATCGAATTGGCGATCCAGAAACTCGGCACCGGCGAGTTCTCCAGCAAGTCATTGACGAAGCGCTTCGGCGCTGCGCGCTCGCCGTGGCTGCGATGGATCGCCATCACGTCCGACACCGGAAACACGTCCTCGATCTCGTCGAACACGATCGCGTGCGCAGGCTGATCTCGCAGCAGGCGTTGGCAAGTCATGAAGGCACCCAGACGGTGCGAGCCACGGATCGGGTCCCCGTCACGGTCCTCGGCCGGCACCTCGTGCGCCTTCAGACCACACTCGCGCGCCAGCAGACGCGCCAGTTCGGTCTTGCCTACACCCGGATCGCCGTGCAACAACACATTCACACCCGCCCGCTGCTCGGCGCCGGCCGCCTTCAGATAGCGGATAACGGTGGCAATCTCGGTGCGCTGATGGCCGAAGGCCTCCAGCTCCAGCTGCGGCTCCGGCGTCGGCCGCGCAACCGCGTTGAGCAACACCGACGAGTCGAAATGCTCGTCAAGCAGCACCTCCGCCACCCGCGAATCCACTTCCAGCCCGGCGGCCGCGTCATCCCAGCCGGTGCTGATAGCGTCCAGCAGACCGGCATGGCGCAGCGGACTGTTACGACCCAGCGCGGCGGTCACCGCCTTGGGATTGAGACTGAAAGCACGCGCCACCAGCCGCGTGAACTCATCCATGCAGCCCCGCCGGGCCAGCCGCAAAACGTCCGCCAGGCCCGGCATGTGATGGTTGAGCACAGCGATCCGCAGCACCTGTTGCGCAGCATGGGTGAGCGAAAGCAGCCGCCCCAGCTCGGCCAAATTGCGATCGAGCCGCTCCGCCAACGGGTGCTTGCACGCAAGCAGTCGGCTGCTCTGCCGACTCATCGCATCTTCGATGCACACCCGCAAATGTTGCGCATCACAGCCCTCCTCGGCCGAGACGCCAATCAACTCCAGGACATCATGATCCCGAAAACACCCATTCGGCAGCACAAGCCGCCGAATCAGACCCGCCTGCAGAAGCGCCATCCCAGCCAGCGCCGCCATCTGCGGAAGCTCACCCTCGATGTCCACCAACTCAACCCGGATCAGATCGATATCGGGCAATTCATCAACTTCAGCACGCGGACGACCAAAACCGGTTCTGCGCATCGGACACCTCCTGTTTGAGACCCAATCATGAGCCCCACCCACGACAGTTCCCGTCGCCAGCACGCAATCCGGAGCGCCGCAGCGCTCTAAATATGGAGTGCGGTAGCTTGCTACCGCTCTTGATATGGCAGCTTGCTGCCGCTCTAATATGGAGTGCGGTAGCTTGCTACCGCTCTGCTCTTGGCAGCTTGCTGCCGCTCTAATATGGAGTGCGGTAGCTTGCTACCGCTCTGCTCTTGGCAGCTTGCTGCCGCTCTAATCTGGAGTGCGGTAGCTTGCTACCGCTCTGCTCTTGTGCAGCTTGCTGCCGCTCTTTGCTTTTGATGGTTTGTTAGGCTTTTGCGCCGACGCGTCAGGACTTCGAGGCGGGGGAGAAGATAGAGCCAGGGCGGCAGCAAGCTGCCAACAGCAGAGCGGTGGCAAGCCACCGCACTCCATATCAGAGCCGCAAGCCACCGCACTCCATATCAACAGCCGCGCGCCACCGCACTCCACATCAATCAATACTCATCCAACACCTTGATCCGATCCGTCTTCATCGCATAGATCGTCTTCACCTGCGCAACCGTCGCCGTTCGCTCAAACCAGGCCGCGCTGCACCACGGATACTCCGTAGCACTCACCACCAACCCGTGCTTCACCGCGTTCGAGTGCACGTAGTTCAGTCGAGCCAGATAACTGCCCTCATGCGTGATCCGGCTGTCCCAGTAGTTGTGCCACACCTTGCGACCGCGTACGCCGTCCACACCATTGAGCCAGCGCGCACTCCGGCTGTGAAACTCCCGCACAAAGTCGACCAGCGACGACGCATCGTCAACCGCAGAAGGCGACCGCCCGACGAAGTGATAGTGATTCGGGAAAACAGCCCACGCCTCCAACTGCCAACCAAAACGCGCGGCGTACTTCAACAAACCAAGGTGCAGCGCCCGCAACCGCTCCGAACCCGCAAACAGCGGCTCCTTCCCCATCGTCCCGGCAGTCACCATGAACACCCCAGCACCCGCCAGCGAATGCACAGGCGCATGCGGCCAAAGCGCAGGTGCGACGTCGTCAGAGACAGTTGGCTTCTCCATGGCCCAATACTTCAACGACTTCCACCAACAGGCAAGCCCCAGCACGCACTCTGCGGTAGCCTGCCCTTAATCTGGAGTGCGGTGGCTTGCCACCGCTCTGCTCTTGCGCAGCTTGCTGCCGCGGTTGCTCTAATCTGGAGTACGGCAGCTTGCCACCGCTCTTGATATGGAGTGCGGTAGCTTGCTACCGCTCTGCTCTTGGCAGCTTGCTGCCGCTGTTGCCCTAATCTGGAGTGCGGTAGCTTGCTACCGCTCTGCTCTTGGCAGCTTGCTGCCGCCGTTGCTCTTGCTCCTCCCCCGGCCATCCGAAAACACCAAAGCCAGCTTCCGCACATCCGCTTCACGGGCGCGGCGCCTGCTCGGTCAGCCCGCCGCGCAAAGATCAACAGCCAAAGCGGCAGCAAGCTGCACAACAGCAGAGCGGTGGCAAGCCACCGCACTCCATATCAAGAGCGCCAGCCCGGTTCAGCCCTCCTCAAATACCCCAACACATACCCCTCCTGCGCCCGCGTCTCCACCGCCCCGGGCCTGACCGCCCGAATCTGCCGCAACGCATCCTCAGGCGCGTGTCCCAGCTCAACAGCCAGCAACGAAGCCACCGTGCCGGCCCGCCCCAAACCGCCCCGGCAATGCACCAACACCCGCCCTCCCTTGCGCAAACGGTCAACCACGGCCGGTCCGTCCTTCAACCACGCCGCCTCAAACTCCGTGCCCGGCGGCTGCACATCGACGATTGGCCAGTGATGCCACTCGATCCCCATTCCGCGTATGCCGCCGCCCAGCCCGGGTACCTGCAACAGCTCGAATTCATGCGTCTCGATCAGCGTCACCACCGCATCCGGTTTCCACCCGCCCACCACCGCCAGGTCCAGCGCCAGATCGCGGTCCCAGGCCGGGCCGTACAGGCTCGCGTTCTTCTTGCCGGGGCAGAACGTGATCCCGATCGTGCCGCCGGATCGGACGTCGCGCCAGGCATCGATTCGCAACGGGTGGCTGAGGCTGGTGCGTGGGACGGGCATGGGCGACACTCCTGAAAGTTGAGGGGACGGAGACAACATGGACTGGTTCGAGCAGATCACCGGCTTCGCCGAAGCCGACTACAACAGCACCCGCGCCAGGCTGCGGGCTGATGGACAATCGCTGAGTTCCATCACCAACGGCAATCGCTTCGGCATGGGTGTACTGGAGATCCCGACCCTGGCTGAGCTGCGAGCGCGCGCCGCACCCCACCTCGATCAGGGCACGCGCAGTACGGTCCGGAACAAAGTCGGCAACGTCCGCGACATGCACGCCCAGCCCGCGATGGCCGGCGCGCTGTTCCAGGTCGCCTCGCAGTTCAACCTGCTCGAGATGATCCGCCCGGAGGTCAGCCCCGAACAAGGCGTGACCGGCTATCAACACGACCGCACCCAGGGCCCAGCCTGCGCGATGGCCGCCGGCGCGGCAACGATCTACCGCAACTATCTGGTCCCCGTCGATGGCGCCAACGGCCAGACCCACAACCGCCAGATCAACACCCTGACCGCGCTCGGCATCCATCTGGCCCATCTGATCGGCTGCCCGCCCGAGCAGTTGTGGACAATGCGTAATGGCTATGCCCTGGCGACCGATAGCGGTCTGGACTCGATCGCGAGCTGCCTGCGCGCCGCAAGCGAGGAACAACTGCAGGAAATGCGTGGACTGCTGCAAATCGGCTGGCACCGTGGCGTGGAAGTGACCGATGTTGCCGACCCACCGCGACCGAACGTGTCGCAAGCCTTCTGCTCCGCCCTGCCGGTGGCCTATTCCCACCTCGGCCGCTCACGCTGGGAAGCCTTTGCCCGGCTGGTATTGGAAGCAGCCTACGAAGCCACCCTGCTCGCCACCTGCATCGAAGCCGGCGACGGAGGCTCCCACCGCGTCCTCCTGACCCGCCTGGGCGGCGGTGCATTCGGCAACGACGACCAATGGATCGACGACGCCATCGAACGCGCCCTGCAGACCGTCGAACACGCCGGCCTGGACGTCCTGCTGGTTCACTTCAGAGACGTGCCGGAGAGCATGCGAGAACTGGAGATGCGGTGGGGTTGAAGTTCGAGCGGTAGCCTCCGCTCTTAATCTGGAGTGCGGTGGCTTGCCACCGCTCTGCCCTTGGCAGCTTGCTGCCGCCCTTGCTCTTATATGGAGTGCGGTAGCTTGCTACCGCTCTGCTCTTGCGCAGCTTGCTGCCGCTCTTATATGGAGTGCGGTAGCTTGCTACCGCTCTGCCCTTGGCAGCTTGCTGCCGCCCTTGCTCTTGCCCCTCCTCTCCGCCACCCCAAAAAACCAAAGCCGCAAAATCACCACCCGACCCTCGGGCGCGCACCTCGCCCCGCAAAGATCAACAGCCAAAGCGGCAGCAAGCTGCCAACAGCAGAGCGGTGGCAAGCCACCGCACTCCACATCAAGAGCGGCAAGCCACCGCACTCCACATGAAGAGCGGCAAGCCACCGCACTCCAAAAGAAGCGCCAGCCAGCTCTACTCACCCCTCCTCAAATACCCCAACACATACCCCTCCTGCGCCCGCGTCTCCACCGCCCCGGGCCTGACCGCCCGAATCTGCCGCAACGCATCCTCCGGATCATGTCCCAGCTCCACCGCCAGCAACGAAGCCACCGTGCCCGCCCGGCCCAAACCGCCCCGGCAATGCACCAACACCCGCCCTCCCTTGCGCAAACGATCAACCACAGCCGGTCCGTCCGTCAACCACGCCGCCTCAAGCTCCGCGCCCGGCGGCTGCACATCGACGATTGAGCTCGCCGCTGCTCTTGATCTGGAGTGTGGTAGCTTGCTGCTGCTCTTAATCTGGAGTGCGGTGGCTTGCCACCGCTCTGCTCTTGGCAGCTTGCTGCCGCCCTCGCTCTCGCTCCTCCTCCCGACCATCCGAAAACACCAAAGCCAAGCCAACCTCCCCACACCCGCTCCATGGGCGCGGCGCCTGCTCGCGCAACTCGCCCCGCGAACATCAAGAGCCAAGAGCGGCAGCAAGCTGCACAACAGCAGAGCGGTGGCAAGCCACCGCACTCCATATCAAGAGCGGTGGCAAGCCACCGCACTCCATATCAGAGCGGGCAAGCCACCGCACTCCACATCAGACCCACCCACACACGCCCCCTGCGCTGCCCGACTCGCCCCGGCGACAGCTTTCGTCGTCCTCGTCCGTAGCATTCACGCCAATTCGTTCTTCGTCCGAAAGCACTTCGGCCGGGAACAGTTTGCGCGATGCTCAGAATGAGCGGACACGCAAACGTCCACTCTCACCAAAAAGGGGATGTCCGATGCAAATCATCAGAAGCGCTCTCATCAACTTCATGATGTTCATGGAGTTCATTGTCTACCCATTCATTACTCTCTGGGTTGTCGTGGCATTTGGAATTGAAATAGCCGAGCTTGGTTCTCCACTCCAACACACCTATATGGAATGGCTGATGATGGTGGCTCTCCTTTACGTCGCGGGATTCATCATATCATTTTCGGGTCTCGACGTAGACGCGCTCCGAGACGGCTTCAGTATTACAATACTCCTGTTCCTGTTGGGTACCAATTTTATCCTGGCGCTATTTATCGCGATGGCATACATAACACTTGCCATACCCATCGTGGCGTTGATTGGGTTCAATACGCCTGACTGATTTAAGAATTCCAGGATCGGCTGAATGACTTGCGCAGGCTTTCGCGAGCGCTGAAAACCGCAGCCTACGCCTGCAATCGCCGACGCAAGCCTCCGGCGCGCAAGTTCAGCTGGGCCAGTGCGGCGCCCAGGCTTTCGGGCGTGCTCCAGATCTCCACGCTACGCTTGGCACGTGAGATGGCCGTGTAGATCATCTGACGCGAAAGAATCCGGTTGCTCGGGTCCGGGGGCAGCAGCACGGCGACATGGTCGTACTCGGAGCCCTGACTCTTGTGTACGGTCAGGGCGTACGCCAGGTCGTGCTCCGGCAACTCACGCGGGGAAAGTCGACGAGCATGGATACGACCATCGGCGTCTACCGACTCAAAGTACACCTGCAAGTCGCTCCCCGAGCCGCAAGTCAGGCCGACATCGCCGTTGAACAAGCGGCGGCTGTAGTCGTTGTTGCGGATCAGCACCGGCCGGCCCGGGTACCAGGTGGCGCCACCGGCGGCCACCCGCATCCGGTTGTCGATCAGTGGATTGATCATGTCGGCACCAAATGGACCGGCGCGCAGGGCCGTCAACAGCTGCAGCGCACGCAAGGCCTGCATGGCTGCGGGAAAGTCGATTGCGCCCGATCTGCCGGCCGATTCCTGTAGCGCAAGCCACTCCGGTCGGCTCAGCCAGTGCTCGAGTCGTGCCTGCAGGGCGCGACCGTTGGCTACGTCGTGACGCGCGCTGTCAGGTACCCGCTGCAACCGTTCGGCGAGTCCTTCAGCGCTACCCTGCCGCGCTGCTTCATACACTTGCGCCAGGTCCTGATCGGCACGCCACACGTGGCTGAGGCGAGCCGCACAGCGTCCGATGCCGTCCGGGTCGCACTCGGTCACGTGAACGATATCGGCCAGTACGGATCCAGCGGACACCGAGACGAGTTGATCCGGATCGCCAACAAGAATCAGGCACGCGTCGGGCGCCAGCGCATCCAGCAAGGCGCGCATCAAGGCCAGATCAACCATCGAAGCCTCGTCGACAACGACGATATCGAAGGGGAGTGGGCTATTCACATCGTGATTGAAGGCGTCAGCCGCCGGGTTCGCGCCGAGCAGTCGATGCAGCGTCTGGGCAGCTTCCGGGATGCAGCTCAGTGCGTTGCGCCAACCGTCGACATCGGCCTCGGTTCTGCTGTCGAGGAACTCTGCCAGCCAGGACTTGCCATCGCGCAATGCCTGCGACAGTCGCTGTGCCGCCTTGCCGGTCGGGGCGGCCAGCGCCATTGAAGGAAGGGTCCGCCCGCGCGCCGCGGCAACCCGCTGCAGCATCAACAGGATGCGCAGAACAGTAGTTGTCTTGCCCGTGCCCGGCCCGCCGCTCAGTACAAATATGCGTTTACCCACAGATCGTTCAACCGCCAGCCGTTGACCCGCACAGTGCTCGGCATCCATGCCGGCGAACAGCAGGTTCAGATCCGCAACCAGCGAAGCTGGATCCACCTCGATCGACGCATCCAGGCGAGCGCGCAGTGCATTCGCCACGCGCTCCTCGTGGCGCCAGTTCCGCCACAGAAAAAAGTCCCGCTCCGGCGTCAGTACGCAGGCGTTGATCTGGCTGCCATCGCCAACCCATGAGTGTTCGGCGAGTTCCGCGATCGCCGCCGGGTCCCACGGATCGCGTCCATCGGCTGCCAGACGCACACAGGCATGGCCATCGCGCTCGGCGCGGGTTGCCTGCGCCAAAGCACGCGCCAGAACGGCAGAGCCGGTCTTGCGCAGCGCCCATGCGTACAACGCGTCTGCCAACTCCGGCGCGGAGGTTTGCGCCGCGCGGATTGCATTGCTCATGCAAGCACCTCCGCCGTTTCAAACATCCGGTCCATTTCCTCGATCAACTCGGTACTGAAACGGCGCCGCCAGATACCCGCGCCTGCACTCAGGCCGACTGCGCGCACGAACACGTACCAGCAATCGCCCAGATCACGCGCCGGCGCATAGTCGTCCAATCGGCGCCCCAGATAGCGGTGCAGGGCGACGCTGTAGAGCAGGGCCTGCAGCCCGTAGTGATGCGTCTGCATGGCATCTTCCAGGCGCTGCTGCCCATAGTCCGAAAGCGAAACACCCAGGAAATTCGTCTTGTAGTCGAGTACGTGATAGCGCCCGTCCCAGGCGAAGACCAGATCCACAAAGCCCTTCATCAGACCATTGAGCACCACCGGTCCGCCGCTTGCTGGCCACCAGGAGCTCAATCCGTGCTTGGCGAGAATCCGGGGCAGTCGATCCCAACGGGCCCCTTCAAGGCTGAACGCAAACTCGAACTCGGCCCGCTGGTCCTGCACACTCAGGTGTGCCAGGCGCAAGCCAGGCGCGAGCTGGGTCTGTACCGTACGATCGAGTAGCGTCGCAATCTCTGTCAGCAGTGAACTGGACACGTCGTCCGGCAACCGGACCGCATGATCTTCAAGTGCAGCGGCGATTCGATCAGTTTGTAATGCGAAATCCATCTCGCCCCGACCGCTCTCAAGCAGGTCGTGGACGGCGTTGCCAAACCGCGGACCCTTGATCTGTTGCAGTGCGACCAGGGCCGGATGGGGCACGTCGTCCAGGTCCATCACCGGGGATTGCTCGAATGCGGGCTCGTCTTCGGCTGCACGCAGACTGTCCGTGGCGGTAGGGAGATGCCTGACCAGACTGCTGAAGCTGTACAGACCGTAGTACGGACGAACATCGGGCAGCGGTGCCCTGGATGTGCGCGCGGGCGGACGGTCGGCATGCTCCCGGTAGCGGGACTCGGCCGCATTCTCCCGATTGATCGCCAGGCCCGGGATGGCAGTAGCCAGGGCCTCCCAGCTGCCGCGCTGGTGCAAAGCCGCTCCCAACAACACCTCGAGCGCGCCGCGCTCATGATCGGTACTGTCCTCGCTGGGCGACAGATCATCGAAGGCATACAGATGCGTCGCCCGTACCGCCCGGGTCACCGCAACATAGAGTTGGCGCATTCTTTCCTGCAGGCCCTCGCGCTGCTCCTGCAGCTTGTGCGCATCGAAGTCTGCCGAGCCCAGGTCCAGGCAGCGCCGGTTTTCGCTGTCATGGAAGCGCGCAATCGACTTGCGCGCGTCATGCACCGGTGGTTTCCGGTAGCGCCAGGCCATCGGTACGAACACAACCGGAAATTCCAGCCCCTTGCTGGCATGGATGGTCAACAGTTGCACACGTTGTGCCTCACTCTCGATCCGCAGTTGCATCTCACGGCCGGCCTCGTGCGCGTCGGCACCATCGCGGCGCAGCTGAATCAGGCGGGCATAGAGTTCGTGGCCACCGAAGCATTCGGCCGCATGTTCCTGCAGCACCTCGCCGATATGGCGCAAGTCGGTCAGCGCGCGCTCGCCGTCCGGCGCAGACAGCAGTCGCGGCGCCTGTTCCAGCACGATGGCTTCGATCGCGGCGAGTATGCCTCGGCTGTCCCACAGCGCTCGCCACGCGGCGAATCGCTCCAGTTGACGCTCCCAGCGCGACTCCTCCGCCGCCATCAGGCTCAGTTCGGCTGCTGTCATGCCCAACAGACGGGTCGCCAGCGCGCCCCGCAAGGCATAGCTGTCATTCGGATGGATCAGTGCGTGCAGCAAGAGTTGCAGATCGTCGGCCCATTCGGTGTTGAGCACATCGGCCTTGCCCGCGCCCACCACCGGTACGCCCCTGGCGATCAGTTGTGCGCGCAACTTGCGGATCTGCGCGTTGGTGTCGAGCAGTACTGCGATCTGCCCTGGCGCGATGCGCTCTGCCTTGTCCTGCGCGCCTGCGCGATTGAGCAGCGTGGCGATGTCGTTGGCGCAGGCGGTCAGGACCTGCTCGTCTCGGTCGCCCTTGTTGTTTGCTTCGGTTTGCAGCAGGCGCAACTGCAGCGGCGGATTGCCGTTCGTCCATTTATCCGGTTCGCCGGGCTGAACTTCAACATACTTGATGCCGCTGGCAGCGAAAGCCGTGGCGCTGGCCAGCGCGTACAGCCTGTTGAGCGCGGTCAGCAGCTCCGGATGGGACCGGTAGTTGTGCCGTATCGACAGGATTCTGTCCTCCGGCAGCGCATTGCAAACGCCCAGATAGGTGTGAATGTCGCCGCCGCGAAAGGCGTAGATCGACTGCTTCGGATCACCGATCAGAATCAAGCTGCGTGCGCTGGTCCAGGCGCCAGCATCTTTGCCTGGCCCGGATGTTTCATGAACGTTCGTCGCAGTAGAAGGATCATGAAACATCCGGGCTAGATGGATGCGCCGGAAAATCTCCCACTGTCGACCATCGGTGTCTTGAAACTCGTCGATCAGCGCTGCCGGCCAGACGTCGGCCAGGTGTCTGGCGAGCGCCTCGCCCTGGGCGCCATGCAGACGCTCGTGTACGGTCTCGATCAGGCGGCTAAAGGTGGTCTCGCGACGCTGTTCCAGCCGCCGTGGCAGCTCGGCTGCAACAAAGCGAACGGCGTCGGCGCTGAGCAGGGCCAGATTGAGGTCTTGCTGATGGCGCTGGGCCTTGACCCACCGCTGCAGCGCCTGGATCAGCGGGTGACTCGCCAATGCCCCCGGCCGGTCATTACTCGTCTGGTCCTCAAGCTTGTTGGCAGCCAGGTACTCGGTGAGCTTTTCCATACCCTCGAAAGCTTCCGTGATCGTCGCGCCCTCGCCGGAGTTGCGCTCAACATATGCGGCGAAAGTTTCCAGAAGACTGCGCAGCGTGCGCGCCTTCATGTTGAATAGCGCGGTATCGGCCAACAGTGCCCGCAACGCGGTCGGACCGTGCGGTGCGCGCAAGGGCTGCGGTATGTCGAAGCAGTTGCTCGCGGGTTGCAGCACCCTTGCGTCTGGCATCGCCAGCACCGCCTCGACCAGGGCGGTCAACTTCTGCAGGTCGGACTTTTCGCCTGCGATCACCGGCAGATCATCGGCGGAACTGCCTAGAAAACGCAGGCGCCAGTAGTCCTGCACGCACTCGCGCACCAGCGCCGGCTCGTCGACAATCTCGCCGAGCACGAAGGGTGCGCCAGAATTGAACGGGAAGTCGGTCAGCACGCGCCGACAGAAGCCGTGAATGGTCGAGATCGGTGCCAGATCGATATCGGCCAGTGCCGTTCGCAGCCGAACCAGCAGACGTTCGCGCCCCTCGGTGCGTGCGTGCCGGTCCAGAAAGTCCGTCAGCTGGATATCCGGCAGCGTGCTCGCCGTGTCGCCAACTCGGGTTAGGTACGTCTCGGCGCTGAGCAAGCGCAGACGAATTCGCGCCTTCAGTTCCTGCGCCGCCGCCTCGGTGAAGGTGGTCACCAGAATCTGCCGCACCGCCAGACCGCGCTCGATCAGCAAACGCAGGTAGAGCAGGGCGATGTTGTAGGTCTTGCCCGTACCGGCACTGGCTTCGATCAACGTCGCGCCGGCCAGATCCATGCTGCGCCAGTCCAGTTCGGCCGGCTTGCTCATGACTGGCTCCCGGACCAGGCCGTGCCCTGCAGCAGTTCCATGTGGAGCGCCGCCAACTCGGTGAACCGCCGGTGTGCTGGCGTCCCCGCTTGCAGGAAGCTGTCATTGGCGGCCAGGACACGGTTGTAGCCCGGACTGTAATCGCGCTCGCCGGTGCCGAAGTCGGGCGCCCAGACCTTGCGGGCCTTGCCCAGCGGATCATTCTTTCCCTCCGCCAATTCCAGGGCATAGGCGAAGCTGGTCGCCGGAAAATAGCTGCCGGCGGTCGTTTCCGCGGTCAGATACTGCTCCAGCAGCGTGCTCAGACTGGCGCGCAGCAACGCCGGATCGTCCGGGAACTGGTCCAGATCGTGCCGCACGCAGCGCAGTTCCTTCTTTATCGTTTTCAGATACATCAATGCCACTCGGCAGCGGCAATCGGGTCGGCTGATCCGCAAGGCCGCCCACTGCAGAAACAGTGGCAGCAGCTTCGAGTAATTCACGCTCTTCGAATTGACAACCTTCACCAGCCACAGCTCGTCGCCACTGCGATACACCTCGGTCAGTTCGCCAATGACCCGCAAACCTGCGATGTCCAGATCAATCGCTACCGGCGCAGCCTCGGCCGCACCCTGCGCAAAGGGCGGCAGGCTGCGGACGCCATCCAGCAGTACTTGGGCCTCTTCGCGCAAGGCCTCATAGGCCCTTTCGCCCAGCGCGCCTGCCGGCAACTGGCCGGAATAAAGCAGCTGCGCCGGCGGCTGCGCCGGGATCTCCCGCCGGCCCGCGGCAATCGTCTGCCCCAACAGCAACAATGGCGTTTGGTCGAGCGTTTCCCTGCTGCTGGTCAGTGGCTCCACATCGGTATCGCCATCCTCACTGAGCGTTTCCCGCGACAGCGCCAGGGCATGCAGACAGAGCCACTGCGCCGGCTTGGCATAGAAGTCGCAGACGGACCGCAACTCGACCGCCGCGGCGGCGCTGGCGTGCGGAAGCCGGGGTGCGTCTTGCAGGAACACCCAGTCCTGGTCGGCCGATTGGCGGCACGCGGCGGCGAATTCCATGGAGTAGGAAAACCAGCGCGGATAAGTGTCGGCCGTAGCCCCGGCCGGCAGGAAATAGCGCGCGTCGAAAGGCTGCAGTGCATGTCGGAGCAGCCAGGGCCGGTCGATCTGCGGATCGGATTCGTCGATCTCATGCACCTGATCCAGAAAGCGCATCAACTCGGCCAGCGGCAGCGCCGGGTTGCGCGGCTTGCCGTCCTGCACGCCCTCGCCGACCCAACTCAAGTGGATCGCATCGCGGGCGCTCATCAGCGCTTCAAGGAAGAGATAGCGATCCTCCATCCGGTTGACCCGATCTCCCAGCCGCGGATGTTGCTGCATCAGGTCCAGTTGGTTGTCGCTACGGACGCGCGGATACTCACCGTCATTCAATCCCAGCAGCGCAATCACCCGAAACGGAATCGCGCGTTGCGGCACCATTCCGCAGAAAGTGATGCCCCCGGCCAGGAAAGGTTGCCGTTCGGGCACCCCGTCCAGCGCCTGGCCCAAGGCCTCGTGAACCACGGCCCATTTCACCACCGGATCCACCCCGGCGTTGTCGGCTTCCCGTCCCAGCCCCGTCACGACCCGTTCCAAGGCGGTCAGCGCCGCCTGTTCGTCGGCGTCTTGCCAATCAGCCAGGAACAGCCCTTCTATCCAGATCCGCAGGCACTTGCTCCACTCGCTCAGCGGGCGCGGCGTTCCGGTCTGCTCGCGCCAGTCACGCAGCAGATCCAGCAGCGCCCACAATGCCGCTAATCCCTGTGCGTCGGGGCCGTTGACCGGGTCGGCCGGCAGCATGCCATCGAGCAGCCATTCGCCGCCTTCCCGCCCAAGCACGAAGCCCGCGGCCATCCGGTCGAATCCGAAGTCAAAACTGTTGGCGCCGACTTCGGCCGCGCCAAAGTCGGCCTTCATCGGGCCATCCAGCCCCCAGGCGACATGGCTGCGCTGCAACCAGCGCTCCACCGCCGCCAGTTGCGAGCTGTCCAGCTTCAGCCGTCGCATGACCGCCGGCAGACTCAGCAAAGCAAGCACCTGCGAGCGCGTGATGCGTTGAGTTGGCAACTCCAGCAACTGCGCAAAGGCAGTCAGCAAGGGATGGCTGCGGCTGAGCGCCACATCGGCCAGATGAAAGGGCAAGACTTCACCGGAGCGCCCGGGCTGACCGAACACCGCCGGAATCAGCGGCGCGTACACGGCCATGTTGGGCGCCATCACAACGATCTGCCGCGGCTGCAGATCCGGTTGCCGCGTCAACTGGTCCAGCAGCGCATCTTTCAGCACTTCCAACTCGCGCAAGCGCGTGTGGCAAAGGTGGATTCTCAGCGTAGCGTCGGCGCGCGCTGCATCCGGCGGCGCGGTTGACCAACTCGGTTGCAGGGTGCGGATGCTGTCCTGAAGCTGCTGCAGCAATCGCGAAGGCGCCTGCTCCGCCTGCAGTTCGGCATCCACGCAGTCGCGATCGTCACTTGCCGAATCCAGTGCATTGAGCAGCAGCGAATAATGCTGACCCAGCCGTCCCAACGAGGCCAACAACGGATGTTTCAACGCCAGAAAGGCGCCGCCGTCCAGTGATGTGGCGAACTGGTCGCGGCGCACCCGCAGGTCTTCCCAAAGTTCCCGGCAGGGGTCAGGGAAGTACACATGGACATCGCGGCTGACCGAAAGCTGCTGCAGCGCCGTCAACACATCCGGCGGCAGATGGCTCAGGCCAAACACATGCAGCGCCGGCTGGTCCGGGTCGGCAGGCATCGTGGAGAGCCGTTCGAGCAGTCGGCGCATGCGCTGACCACGATGGCCCTGGCCTATGCCCTGCAGTATTCGTCGCCACAGCTGACCCTGCCAATGGCCGAGGACCGGCATCGCCGGATCCGCGGCCGCCTCTCCAAGCCCCCAAAGGCTCAACCAGTCGCGCCGATAAACCAGGTACTGACCGTACAGACCGGCCAGTCGATCGGCCAACTGGAAGCGTCGCCGACCTGAGTCCGCCCCGCCCAGATAGGCCGCCACCTCGCCGTCATCCAGTTCGGCCAGCAATTCGTAAATCCGCCAGCGCAGCGCCGGTCGACGGTAGGGAAGGATCGCGATTGCCGCACTCCCCAGCACTGACCGCGCCAGCATGTCCAGCCACTCGCTCGGAAGCAGCATGTCCAGATTCGCCGCCACCCGCGGCAGCGACGCCAGCCGCCGCTCAGCCAGCCACAGCGTCAGCCAGCGCTTCATCCCCAGATGTCCCACCAACACCGTCTGCCCGGCCAGCGCCGATCGAGGCCGCTGCCTGTGCAAACGCGCCGCCAGCATGTCAGCCAGCGATTCGATTCTGCTGCTGCGGTAGATATGGAGCATCCGTCAGTCCCCCTGCTGGACCGGCCACTGGTACGGACTGTAACAGTCGGCTTCGAGCCCTCCGATAGTCCGCTCAGAGACGACAGATTCTGTCGTAGCAATGGCGATACTCGGCGGGTCCAGCAGCATCGAGAGATCGCATGACCAGTTTTCAGTCGACCAATCGCCCCTTGTCTGCTATAGCCCAGTCAGGAACTATTGCAGCAGCGCCGCAAGGCGCATCCGATCAGCGCATGCACAGGGGAGCATGAATGACTGAAGCACTGCAGCGTCTGTGTCGGGACAATCATCTTGCGAAGGCCTTTCTGAGCCTGGCTAATGGTAGCGACGGCACCAGTCGCGCCAGCACATTCAACGATTTTCACCGCACGCTGAGCAGTGATGGCTACATGCTCGGTCACGATGAATCCCTGGACTTGATGCGCGAGTTGGAATCGGCAGGCGCAGGCGTGCTCCACGATGCCGATCAGCCGCATTCGGCACGGATCGAGTGGAAGCCGGATCTGGCCACGGTCGCAGCGTTGGCCCTGGGAGTGCCGGCACGACAAGCACAAGTCACCTCGCATCCGAATGGGTACGATGCATCGCCGGCTCTTGCACCCCAGCCCACATCGCTGAACCCGGCGGGGCGGGAGTCAGGCAAGTTCAATCTGCCCTCAGGCGCGTCGATAGAGATCAGGCTTGCGGGAACCGTGCGCGCAGACGATCGCGAAGCCTTCCTGGACGGTGTGTTGGGTTGGCTCGCTCAGCGCCTGCTCAGTTCCCCTGCCGAGGCCGAAGTCACGCTGGTCGACGAGCCGGATGATGAAGACGTCGAATCACAGGCTGAAATCGATGACTCGGCTGCAAGGGTGGCAGATCAGCCATTCGAAGCGCTCACCGAGCCGCTAGAGCAGGAAGTCGACAGCCTGGGCGAACTGGCGCATCTAGTCATCGCCCGCGCGCGGAAGCGGGGCCCACATTCTGCTTCTTTGCTCACCCCGTCGAATTCTCTCCGGGCAAGCAAAATGCTACTAAGCGAATTATTTCAACCAGTTACATGCGTTTCACGTGAGGCCAGCCAATTGGGAGGTTTCAATGGAAAGTCTCTTTAGCTATTTTCAGGAGAATGGCTGGTCCATTGTTCATCGGGAAGAGCGCGCAGGGAGAATTGGAGAAACCTTTCCTAGCGACGATCTTGGACTGAGCGACGGCGCACGAAAGCTCATTTACGCAAACGGCATCTACGGGCACCAACGGGAAGCAATTCGAGCTTTCTCGAGCGGGGAAAACGTTGCTATAACGACAGCGACAGCGTCGGGAAAGACGTTGGTTTTTAACGTGTGTGCAGCCGAACTGCTCCTGACTGGCAATCATACGATACTCGCACTTTATCCCCTGAAGGCACTTGGGAAGGAGCAAGCTCAACGCTGGAAGGCAATGCTCAAGAAGATAGGCCTTGAGAAATCTGTCGGCTACATTGACGGCAGTGTTGGCCAGCCCGAGCGACTTCGTATCTTAAAAGAATGCCGGGTATTGGTAGGCACGCCTGACATCTTGCATGCCTGGATACTCAGGCAGGGCGGGCAGGCGGATGTCGTTAGCTTCATCAGGAGGCTTAAGCTCCTGGTGATCGACGAAGCGCATTCATACACAAGCGTCTTTGGCAGTAATGCTGCCTATGTGTTCAGGCGTTTGGAGCATGCATGCCAGAATCTCGGTGGGAGTCTTCGTTATATCGCGGCTTCGGCGACGATGGACGCACCGCTCGCGCACTTGGAGAAGCTGACCGGGCGAACTTTCCGCGAAGTAGATGAGTCAACCAATACGGCGCCGTTAGAACCCGTCAAGTTCATATGCGTCCGTCCCGGTGGAGGTGACGGTTTAACCGCGTTGGGAAATCTGCTTTCCTGTGCGTCGGAAATTGAAGGTGCAAAAACGATTGCATTCGTTGATAGCCGCCAGTTAGCTGAACACGCAGCGGTCATAGCCGGACGCCGGAGCGACGCGCCGCCAGACGAGTTTGAACGCGACCTTGACGAAGCGCTTGATGAATTGAAGCTGCCCAAAGGCAAAGTGTTGCCGTATCGATCTGGTTACGCGGCGCAGGATCGAGAGGCCATTCAACGAGCGCTAACAAACGGGAAACTTCGAGCTGTCGTCAGTACAAGCGCGCTTGAACTAGGTATTGATATTCCTGGGTTGAATCTTTGCATACTCTACGGAATACCACCATCAGGAAGCAGCTTTCGACAGCGCTATGGGCGCGTGGGAAGAGACGCACCCGGTACCGTAGTCATTATTGACGATGGATCTCCTCGAGCAGTCGCGATATTTAAGGACCCAAGCATGATTTGGGCGCTGCCTCTTACCAAGAGCTCGCTCTATCTTCATAATCGACAGGCGCAGTATATCCACGCGATGTGTTTGGCCTCGCAAAATGGGGAAGACCAGGCCTTTGCCAAGGCGGGGTCTTCGTCGGCACGGCAATTTTCGCGCACGGGGCTTTTCCCTGACGATTTCATTGCATTGTGTCAAGCTGAGCATCAGGGCTCAATACCTCAGGAGTTACAATATCTCCGAGATCTGAGTGGAGATAGTCCCAATCTCTCATTCCCGCTGCGAGACATTGGGCTTCAATTTAGGATTTTGAATCCGCAGCGGTTCGGGAGAGAGACGCTTGGCGATCTTTCGCACGCCCAGTTGATGCGTGAGGCCTACCCGGGCGCTATTTATTATCATATCGGAACCGCTTATCGTGTATTCCGAGTGTCACTGCGCGAGAGGGAGGTTCTCGTTCGCCGTGAAAAGCATTACTTCACTTCCGCAAAGAGGCTACCCAGCAAAATCTTCCCGGAATTCCGCAGCGACAAAGTCTTCTGTGATTTGACCCAAGGGACGATGAGGGTAGTTGAATGCGGATTGAATATTCGTGAGACTCTTGTTGGTTTTCGGGAGTTCCGCGGCGGGAACAGGTTCGATGTTGATTACCCGCTGGAACCCGCGCTCAGACTGTACTTTGATCAGAAGTACTTCTCTCGGAACTGGTCGACCTCCGGCGTCATTCTGACCCACCCGCAGCTCGCGATTGACGAAGTCGATCTCACCGTCGTCGCGAGCTTTGTGTTAGATGCGTTCTTGATGGAAATTCCGTTCGACCGTCAAGATGTTGGTGCAGGGGTAGACAAGATCCAGGTCGGCGAGCGTGGGCATCGTGAGGGCCAGTACTTTATATGCCTATACGATAAGCAGGCTACGCTGAGACTTTCCGGCGCAATTACGGAGAAAGGTGCCCTTAAGAAAGTTCTCGAGCGCGCACATGATTTGGCGAGTGGTATTGCCGGCATCGACGGAGGCCCGTCGGCAGCTGTCCTGAACGTACTGGAAGCGCTTGCGATGGAGTCGGCTGAGTTGCCTGTGACGAATTCGGAGGCGGCGCTCTTGCCAACTTCAGATCGTTACGTTCCGGTTATTCGACCAGGCTCCATTGGGATCGATCCTACGCGCCAAGGCGAGGAGTTCCACGTCACGAATGTCCTTTGGCACCCGATGTTTGGCCTCGCTTATCATGGCACTTATGTATCGGAGGAGCGTCGTGCAGTGGGTATAAATGGCAACGGACCTGCTCAAACCTTCGTGGCAGCTGAAAAGCTGCAGGGTATTCCTGGCTTGTCGTCAATGTCTTGGTATGACAAAGTAAAGGCGGCCGTGGTTAATGAAATCGAGGGTGAGTTTTAGCCATGACAGAAAAGCAGGTTGTTGTCCGCAGGCTGGACTTGCCGGGAGCTATAGCTTGCCTGAAGGAAGCGCAAATAGTCGCGGAGCATGCCAGTGTGATCGTTGTTGATTTTGGGGGATGCGAGTGGGCGGAGCCACTGGGCATGCTGGTTTTCGGCGCGTCGCTACGAGACCTTCGTGCAGAAACTAAGAAAATAAGACCCGAAGTTAAGTTTCGTGCAATCGGATATGAGGGGCGCGGCTATCTCGCACACATGGGTTTGTTCAAGCTCTTCGGGCTCAATTACGGCAAAGCACCCGATGAAGCGGAGGGCGGTTCGCGCTATGAACCAATCCGGTTCATTGATCTTGCCGAGCTTGAGCGAAATGCGGCCGAGCAATATCAGGATACGCACGAATATATTGAGAAAACCTGTCAAGGGATGGCCAGCTTGCTTGTTCAAGGTGGCTCTGAGATTCTGTCTGAAACTCTGGGGTACTGCTTGCGAGAGATTGTCAGGAATGTCTTGGAGCATGCCCAGGTAAGTGGCTTGTGGTATTGCGGGCAATATTGGCCTCAGAAAGACAAGGTAGAGCTGGGTCTTTTCGATCTTGGGATGGGTGTTCGACGTGCATTGTCGCGCAACCCGCACATTGCGGTCGAATCCGACCAAGACGCGATTCGATTGGCAATCAAGCCAGGAATTTCCGGAGTGGTTTTTCAGGGTGCGCGGCAAATGCGCAATGATGGATGGCAGAATTCTGGCTTTGGCTTATATATGACGAGTCAGATCGCGGCGCAGTATGGGCAGTTTCGTTTGGGGAGCGGCGATTCGCTGATGACGTTTGACGCCAAAGGGCAGGAATTTCAGGAATTCAGGTTGAAAGGAACGGCGGTGTCGATAAGCCTCCGTCCAAGCAAGGTCACCAAGCTGGCCGAGCGGCTTTCGGAGCTTCGGAAGGCTGCGAAGTCGGGTAGTTCGGGTGATGACGGGACGACCGTTCGCTCGGCGTCGGCCTATGGTCGGGGAAAGACGTAAATGCCCTGTGCCTGCATGAGGGCGGTGATCGGCTTCGCCTCGGTTCCAGCGCGTGGTAAGGCCAGCCAGCGATTCGATTCTGCTGCTGCGGTAGATATGGAGCATCGGTGAGTCCCCCTGCTGGAACTGCCACTGGTACGGACTGTAACAGTCGGGGTCGAGACGGCCGATTGTCGGGGGCGAGGCGACAGATTTGGTCGCCGCAGTATCGATACTTCGGCCAGTTGTAGATTTCACAGCGCGCGGGGGAGATTTTGGTCGACCGATTGGCCGTGGTCTGATATAGAGAAGACTGCGCTTTGATGTCCTAGGCTGCCACCGCGCCAAAGACCAACAATGTAGGGATTCCCATGCCAGCTGAAACTAAAGGTCGCGACCTCTTCATCGTAGACAACAGCGTGTCAGGCTGGACCTGCCTTCGCTATCTGGAGGAATGGGCTGGCATTGCGAAGAGCTTTGACATTGCAACTGGCTACTTCGAGATCGGTGCGTTGCTCGCCCTCGATGGTAAGTGGCAGCAATTGGAGAAGATCAGGATCCTGATGGGCGCGGAAACAATGCAATTTTCTCGGAAAGCATTGCTTGAAGCTGTGCGGTCCCGCGCAGCAGAAGTATTGGATCGCAGCATTGAGTGCGACAAGACGGCAAACCCCTTCCTGAACAACGTGCCGGCAATTTTGGAGGCACTCCGCTCACGCCAGATCGAGTGCCGTGTCTACGACAAGGACAAGTTCCATGCAAAGGTATACATCACTCATGCCAAGTTGGAGGTTGTCGGGTCGCAGGCTCTCGTCGGATCCAGTAACTTCACCCCTCCTGGACTTACCCAAAACATCGAACTGAATATACAGGTGCAGAGTGCGCGCGAGGTGGCACAGCTGCAGGAATGGTTCGAGGTGCACTGGAACGACGCTAGCGACATCACTGACACTGTCATCGAGACGATCGATCGTCACACGCGCCCTTACAAACCATTCGAGGTGTACGCGAAGGCGCTACAGGAGTTCTTCCGCGGTCATGAATTGACAGCAAGCGAGTGGGACGAGACTCGCTCGAAGATGTTTCCGCATATCGACCGCTATCAGAAGGAAGCCTACTGGGCGCTGATGAAGATTGCGCGCCAGCACGGTGGCGCGTTCCTCTGCGACGGCGTCGGGCTCGGCAAGACCTTCGTCGGCCTGATGCTGATCGAACGCCTGGTGCTGCACGAAGGAAAGCGCGTCGTGCTTTTTGCACCAAAGGCAGCGAAGGAGGGAGTGTGGGAGCCGCATTTGCGTGACTGGTTACCACACATCGGCGGTGTAGGTGGCGGCGCTGACTTTAGCAACCTGGCTGTCTTCAGCCACACGGACCTCGGCCGCAAAGGCGACTTTCCCGAGCGTTTTCGAAGGATTGCGGAGTTGGCGGACGTCGTTGTGATCGATGAAGCACACCACTTTCGCAATCCGGGTCGCCCACGTAGGGAAGACGACGACGTTGAGCCATCCCGCTACCATCGTCTTTATGACCTGCTCGACAGCACGGCACGGCCAAAGACACTCTTCATGCTCACTGCAACGCCAATCAACAACCGACTGAGCGACTTCCGGCATATGGCAGAGCTGTTCACGCGCCGGGACCAGACGTATTTCGCGCGAACGCTGGGCGTCAACAATCTGACTGCGCACTTCAACCAAGTGGAAAAGGCGCTCCGAAGCCAGGTCGGCCATGACGTGAGCGATGTCGCCGAACACATCACCGAAGCTCAGGAGATTCTGGCGAGCGATGAGGTCTTCCGTCATCTGGTAGTCCAGCGTAGTCGCGCCTATGCACGAGAAAGCCAGATCCGCGAGACAGGCAAGGCGGCCGCCTTTCCGGATCGAAGATCTCCCCAGGTGGCCGGTTATTCAATACGGAAGAGTTACGGACGTCTGCTCGACATGTTCGAGAACGCTTTCCAAGGGAAGAATCCGCTTTTTGCATTGCCGATGTACTACCCGTTGGCTTGGTACAAGGGGCCAGATACCAGTATTGACCCGCTGGAGCAGGGTCGGCAGAAGCAGGTTGTTGGTCTCATTCGAACCAACTTTCTCAAGCGCTTCGAAAGCTCGGTCGTGGCGTTCGAGCTTTCCTGCGACCGACTGCTACAGAAGCTCATGGCGTTTCTGGAGGTACATAGTAAGACAGTAACCGAGAAGAAGAAGCTGGAGCGCTGGAAAACGGACAATGCCGAGGCGCTCGGCTACGCGCGTCAGAGGCAGCTGGAGCTTTGGGGTGATAGCCGCGACGAGTCCGAAGACGAAGACATTGTGCCTCAGGAAATGCTTGATGCCGTCGAGCGTCTTGACCGCAATGAGTACGATTTGTCAGCCATGATGGCAGAAACGTTTCGGGACCTCGACCAGCTAACTCACTTTGTAAGTGAAGCGAAGAAGTTCCAGCCAAAGCACGACGACAAGCTGCAGAAGCTCATCCGCCTACTCAAAACCAAGGATCTCGCCGGCCAAAAAGTGTTGATCTTCACCGAGTTCGCCGACACAGCGCGCTACCTGAAGCGCGAACTGGACCGGGCCGGCATCGACGGCGTTGCCCAGGTGGACAGCGCAACCAAGGCCAACCGAGCCGATGTCATTCAGCGCTTCGCGCCTTACTACAACAGCACTTCCTCGAAGGCGCTAGCGAAGAAGGGGGACCCTGAGACCCAGATACTCATCTCGACCGATGTTCTCTCGGAAGGCCTGAACCTTCAGGATGCTTCCCGGATGATCAACTACGACATCCACTGGAACCCGGTCCGCCTGATGCAGCGCATCGGCCGCGTGGACCGGCGCATGAATCCGGAAGTCGAGAAACGATTTATCGCCGATCACCCCGAAGTCGCCTCGTCGCGCGGGAAAGTGAGCTTCTGGAACTTTCTGCCGCCCGACGAGTTGAATGCAATTCTTACTCTCTACACAAAAGTTACCCAGAAGACTCTGCTGATTTCCAAGACCCTCGGCATCGAGGGTAAGAAGCTGCTCACACCTGACGACGACTTCGACGCTCTCAGGGAGTTCAACCACGCCTATGAAGGCACAAAGACCGCCGTTGAGGACATGCATCTTGAGTTTCAGTCGCTGCTGCAGGCTGACCCGGAGCTGGAGTCCCGCCTGCGACGGCTGCCAGGCGCCACTTTTAGCGGTCGCAAGTGTCCTGCGAAGGGTGCGCGAGGAGTGTTCTTCTGCTACGCGCTCCCGGCGCTCGACAAGGAAGCCGGCGAATTCACACAAGAGGCCGGTACCACCCGCTGGTACCTCTTCGATCTCGAACGGGACGCAATTCTGGAGGACCCTGGCGAGATCGTTGGCAGCATCCGCTCCAAACCCGAGACGCCGCGCAGGTGCACTACCGGGCAGAAGACCCTCGTCGAGCTCCGCGCAAAGCTTGAGAAGCACATCAAGAACACCTACCTGAGGCGGGTCGACGCGCCGGTCGGGGTGAAGCCGGCGCTTCGCTGCTGGATGGAACTCAACGAGGGATAGGACCATGTCAACCAACCACCGCGCCGCATTGGCGGACATCAAGACATTCCCCCAGCTCATCGCCTACCTGCGCGACGAGATGGGCTGGCCGATTGCCCGCGACTCGTTCGAGGACGTGGACGATCTGTTCTACGACTTCACTGCCGACGAGCTCGGTATCGACCCGAAAACCGCCGCCAAGATCACCGAGATCAAGCGCCTCCGGCCACTCTCGCCCTGCCAGCCCTGGGGCATTTTCTTCGTCAAGTTCGAGCCGAAGAAGCTCCCGGTGGTGGCGCTGCGCCGCATCCTGAGCCAGGTGGCGCTCAAGAAGCGCGCCTCCGCCAACAGCGCCGACCACACTGCCTGGGCTGCCGACGACCTGCTCTTCGTCTCCAACTACGGTGAGGGCAGCGAGAGACAAATCAGCTTCGCGCATTTTGCGAAGCCGCAGGACGGCCACGACCTCCCCACCCTCAAGGTGCTCGGCTGGGACAACCGCGACACAGCATTGCATCTCGACGCCGTTGCGAAGGAGCTGACGCAGCATCTGGCCTGGCCCGACGACGACGCCGATGTCGAGGCCTGGCGCAAAGGCTGGCGCGGCGCCTTCACCCTGCGCCACGGCGAAGTCGTCACCACATCGAAGGAACTCTCGATCCGCCTGGCCAGGCTGGCGGGTGACATCCGCGACCGCATCAAGTCCGCGCTCGCCATCGAAACCGACCGCGGCCCGCTCACCAAACTGATGAGGACGTTCCAGACGTCGCTGGTTCACGATCTCGACACCGACGGCTTCTCCGACATGTACGCGCAGACCATTGCCTATGGTCTGCTCTCGGCGCGCATTGCCGACCCGCACAAGAAGACCGTCGACGACTTCGCCGGCCACATGCGCACCAACCCGTTCCTGCGCGAGCTGATGGAGACCTTCCTCAAGGTCGGCGGGCGGCGCGGCAAGGCGGGCGGGCCGGGCATCGACTTCGACGAGCTGGGCGTGAGCGAAGTCGTGCAGTTGCTCGACGACGCCAACATGGAAGCTGTCGTCCTCGACTTCGGTGACAAGAACCCGCAGGAAGACCCGGTCATCCACTTCTACGAGTTGTTCCTCAAGGAGTACGACGCCAAGAAGCGGATGCAGCGCGGCGTCTTCTACACCCCACGCCCGGTGGTCTCCTACATCGTGCGCTCGGTGGACGAGCTGCTGCGCACCGAGTTCGGCCTCGACGACGGTCTCGCCGACACGACCACCTGGGGCGAGATGGCCAAGCGCCACAAGGATCTGAAGATTCCCAAGGGCGTCTCACCTGACCAGCCCTTCGTGCAGATCCTCGATCCCGCTACTGGCACCGGAACCTTCCTGGTCGAGGTCATCGACATTATCCACAAGACGATGGTCGCTAGGTGGAAGGCGCAAGGCCACCGCCAGAAGAAGGTCGCGTCGCTGTGGAACGAGTACGTGCCCGAGGCCCTATTGAAGCGCTTGCATGCCTACGAACTGTTGATGGCGCCCTACGCCATCGCGCATTTGAAGGTCGGGCTCAAGCTCTACGAGACCGGGTACCGCTTCGGCAGCGATGAACGGGCGCGCATCTACCTCACGAATGCGTTGGAGCCGGCGCACGACTTCTCGGGGACCTTTGAGTTCGCGATTCCGGCGCTCGCGCATGAGGCGCGTGCAGTCAACGCAATCAAGAGCCACCAACGTTTCACCGTCGTGATCGGCAACCCACCGTATGCGGGCGTATCGTCAAATACGGGCGAATGGGTCACTCGTCTGATAAAGGATTACTACTTTGTAAATGGGGAGCCATTGGGTGAACGCAATCCGAAATGGCTGCAGGATGACTATGTCAAATTTATCCGGTTTGGCCAATGGCAGTTGACTAACAGCGGGATTGGTCTGTTCAGTTTCATTACGAACCACAGCTACATCGACAACCCGACGTTCCGAGGATTCCGTCGGAATTTTGCAACGCAGTTTTCAAATGTTGCCGTTCTCGATCTTCATGGAAATTCAAAGAAAAAAGAGTCGTCTCCAGACGGAACGACCGATGAAAACGTGTTCGATATCCAGCAAGGGGTGGCCATCTTTTCCGCTTGGAAATCGCAAGGGACGAGCCGGAACATTTTGCACGGCGACTTGTTTGGGACACGCCAAACGAAATACGCTCGATTGCTCGGAAACTCTTATGCTTCGACTAAATGGACAGCGGTAGCGAGTTCCGAACCATATTACCTGTTTGTGCCACAATCAGAAGACTTGCGTGCTGAATACGAAGCAAGTATGCGCATCACTGACCTTACTCTAACGAATGGCTGGGGCGTCGCGACGAGGAAGGATTACCTGCTGGTGGATTTCGATGGCGACGATCTGCGATCTCGGTTCAACAAGATATTGGGCGGCACGGCAAATGAGGCCTATGCGCTCGGCCTGAAAGACAATCCGCACTGGAAGTTCTCTTCGGTCAAAGACCGGCTGGGGAAGACTGTAGGAAAACGAGTCGTGAAGTATGCCTACCGCCCCTTCGACACCCGCTGGGTCTTTTACGAGCCGCTAATGATTGAAAGAGGAGACCATCGTTGGTCCATTGCACGGCACCTCTTCAACCTTGAGGACAATCTAAGCCTGCTCGTCAGTCGAACCGGCGCCGCCGCCGGTTCTCCTATGTGGGATGTTCTTTTCGTGGCCAACGGGATTAGTGATCTAAACCTTTTTCGGCGCGGGGGGGCGTTCATGTTTCCCCTTTATCTTGTGCCTGGCGACGATGAATTAGCATTCAGTTCAACCAAGGCGCTGAATCTATCTGTTCAGTTTCTCAATGCGCTTTGTTCGCAGCTTAAATTGAAACCGAGCACGACAGGCCTGCCTGACGGCCTGACGCCCGAAGACATCTTCCACTACGCCTACGCGGTGTTTCACAGTCCCGGCTACCGGAGCCGCTACGCGGAGTTTCTGAAGATTGATTTCCCGCGCCTTCCATTGACAGGGAACCTGGAGCTTTTCCGATCGCTGGCCCGGCTAGGCGGCGAACTCACTGCCCTGCACCTGCTGGAGTCGCCAAAGCTCGCCCAGCCCATCACCGAGTTCATCGGCGGCCGCCATCCCGAAGTCGAAAAAACCTCGTGGTCGCGCAACACCGTGTGGGTGGACAAGGCGCAGTCGACCGGCTTCCAGGGCGTGCGCGAGGACGTGTGGAACTTTCACATCGGCGGTTACCAGGTCTGCGAGAAGTGGCTCAAGGACCGCAAGGGACGCACGCTCAGTAAGGACGACATCGCCCACTACCAGAAGATCGTCGTCGCGCTCAACGAGACCATCCGCCTGATGAAGGAGATAGACGAAGTTATTGAGAAGCATGGCGGCTGGCCCGGCGCATTTTCGTCATCCTCGGGTCCTGCCCTGACGAGAAGGGTTGAGACGCCGTTGTCAACTGTCGAGACTATGAAGCTGCCTGTCGGCGCGCCACCTCAGCAACAGCTGTATGTGATCCCTGATGTCCCGTTCAGGAGGGCCGCGGAGCCCGCTCGACCCGAGTACGACGCTGAGCCAGCCAACACATCGTCTCAAGGGCTGGCGAACAGGGACCGGCTGCTGGACAAGGATCAACTTGTTTGTCGAGTTCGGCATTGTTTCATGGGGGGCAAGGAGCGCGACCGAGAAGAAGCCATCCTCGAACTCGCTCGGGCATCGGGATACCAACGGACTGGGTCTCGAGTCCGCGAAGCCATGGACGACGCGATTCGAACGTCAGTGCGAAGGGGGATCCTGGAGAACGTTGGAGGCAAGCTGCGGATCTGCGCCAAGTCCATCGATCAATACGAGCGCGAGTTCCTCAAGACCCAGTTCCTCGCATCCTTGGAGGGAACGAACTGGACTGAGCGGGAGGACGCCATCCGGGCATTTGCCCGTTGGCTGGGGTTCCTGCGGACCGGCTCGACGATCGACGAGACGGCTCGTTCACTCATCAACGGCTTGATTCGGGAGTCGAGGCTTGAAAGCGAGGGAACGAGGGTGCGGATCGGCGGCATGATTCACGAATGAACATGCTACTTAGTCCAACCAGATTGGCAAGACGAGGGAGAGTGGAGGATGGTCACGAAATTTCTTCAAGGTGAAGAGTTTACTCTGTCATTGCGCGAACTGTATCAAAAAGGCGGCAAGTATCAAAAAGCCGCACAAACAGTCCAAAGCATTTGGGGCCGCGCCAAGCTTGATGGTGCAACTGTCGAAGAGACCTTTAAAGGAGTTCCGACAACAAACCATGGCGAGAACCGAATTTCGCACTGTGTGAAGTTCGACTTGACCGGCTTTGCGCGCCTTGTCGTCGTTCACAACAGGAACGTCTGCCTCTTTCTCTTTACCGGTGATCATAATGCGGTTGATAATTGGCTGGAACGGAACAAGGGGCTCGACTATGTTGCGCGGCATCATGGCGATTCACTTGTGCTCGACAAGATTCGAGTATCAGACCTATCGCAAGGGAAAAATGGCCACATCACAAGCGAATCCGACTTGAGTACCGGGGCGCTGTTCGAACTCTTGCCAGAGCGATGCCAAGATCGAATTCTGCATGATTTTGGTGAAGATGAGCGCGCTGAAGTATTGAAAATCGAATCAATCGCAGATGATGATTTGATTCTCGCTGTCTCCACTCAATGTGGCACTCAGGAGCAGCAAGGCGCGCTGATGGATGTACTTTTGTCACTCCGCAATGGGGATGTCACGAATGCGAAAAACCGCATTGATCTTTACAGTCAAGTAGCGACGCCGGTGGAGGATCTTCCGAAATCCGATATTGAATCCTTGCAGTCGAGTGATGCGGCTGTACTACTTGCGGACGTCGACCCCGAATTGTTCCAGCACTTTGTAGAAACTGCGACGTTTGAGAAGTGGATGTTGTACTTGCATCCGGCTCAGCGGGAACACGTAGTTAAAGAATTCTCTGGCCCAGCACGCATGGCTGGGGTGAGTGGATCTGGAAAGACCTCTGTAGTCGTTCACCGGGCGCTTAGGCTGGCCGATAAGTATTCGCCAGAACCCGTCCTTGTTGTGACCCTTAGCGCGGCACTTGCGTCACTTATCAATCAGTTGATTGATGCACAGCGCGGCAATACTCGGCCTGGGAACCTGAAGGTTACATCAATCTTCGACTTGTGCTTTGATAAGCTGATGCAGATCGAGCCGCAACGGCGAGATTACTACACAAAGAGAAGTATTGCGAAGAACCCACATGCAATATCAGATCATATCGACGAAGTCTGGCATGAGTTCTTTATGTGTGAGAACAATAATCATGATGCGGACGTGCTGCTTGACGTAATACAGTCACTCAATGTGCGTGGTATCTACGCCAATGACTATCTCAGACAGGAACTTGACTACATTCGAAGCTCTCGTTCCCCTGCTGACAGATCAGGTTATTTGCAGATGGAGCGTCTTGGTCGCATCGTGCCGCTCGATGAGAAACTCAGACAGCAGATCCTGGATGGGTTGTCAGGCTGGGAACGCAAGATGAATGCGGTGGGCGTCATTGACGACATGGGTATAGTGTCGTCGTTATACCATCATCTCGATTCCGTTGAGCCGGAGTACAGAGCAATATTGGTCGATGAGGCGCAAGACCTTGGTACGCTTGAGCTGGCTATCATCAGGCGATTGGTTCGTGAAGGTGAGAACGATATCTTTCTTTGCGGTGATACGGCGCAGACAATCTATACGAAGTCGGCAGATTATAAGGCTGCGCGCATTGAAACGGCAGGTAGATCGGTCAGGCTTCTCCAAAACTATCGGAATAGCCGTCAAATATTAACCGCCGCATATGAAGTCCTCACCCGCGCTCTTGAATCGATGCCAAAGGGGGCAATGAACCTGGATGTGCTTGTTCCGGACTACGCTAGCTTCTCCTCTCCAAAACCTCTTCTGCTGCGTGCGGCCTCATTCTCTGAAGAGCTAGAGTACGGATTGGGATTCTTGAGATCTTGTGTCGAAGATAGCCCAATAAACCAGCGCTACTGTCTGGCTATATGTGGTTATACGCATGCGGCCGTTGAGCAGATCGGTGTTCAACTTTCCTTGCCGATACTCGCTGCAAACACAGATGTCCGTACTGCCCGGATATTCATTTCTGATCTCGAACAGACGAAGGGGTTTGAATTTGACTCTGTCGTCGTAATCAACTGTTCAGCTCGGGTTCTCCCACATCCATATCTGCCTAGTGAGGAATCGTTCCGGGATCTTTGCCGCCTGTATGTTGCGATGACACGGGCAAAAACGCAGCTTGTTGTTTCGTACACAGAGACGCCATCACGGTTTATTGCGGCTGCGCGGGAGTTCTTTATTGAGGCAACGTTTGAAGAATATGCCGAGCCCGTGAAAGTGATAGATTCCGATCTGCCCACGCAGGCAATCCCGGCGCTCCTGAATCATCATGCATGGGGCCTGTCAGGAAAGAAATTCATCAAGTACAGGGATGCAGTAGGGCTCGACAGGACCGTTCAAGAAGAGATTCTCAACCATGTTACGGGTGTAGAGAAAGTCCGTGGTCGCGAGAAGAAACAACTGGAGTGGAAGACATTCGGGGCTTTTGCCAAGGCAATGGAACAACCGAGGAGTCGGCACCAGATTCTCAGTGATGAGGCATGGTCGAGCCTTTCACGGCATCTGGCGGTTCTGCGACAAGGGCAGGTTCAGGCTCAATGAGATTTGATCAATGAGTCAATGGACTGATGTGATTCTTGGCCAATTCGTAGCTGATCTGACACGGCAATGGGTAGGGTGCGACCCCGACGATGTGCTGCTCGACGAGAAGCTATTGTCGGAGCTGCGTAGCCGGGGCTTCGAGGTGATGCTTTACGAAGACCCGTTCACGTGCCGCATGAAGCCCAGCATCGCGCTCCAATGCGCTACTTCATTTATGTCGGTGTAGATGATGGTCATGCTCCAACCTGTGTCCTTTGGGTTGTGCTGGCTTTAGTCGACTTCAAAATTGAAGTTGACGAAGGTGTAACCAGACTCTGATTGCTTGACAGTGATGTCTGTGTCACCTTTGGTCCAGGGTGATGCCCGGACCTCCCTGATGAGGTCCTCTTCGTCTATTCCGGCGATGTCCTCGTTGGAGAAAATGAGGCTTTCGGCGGTGATTCCGTCCCAGACCCATTTTTGGTAGAGAACGTCATAGGGACCGAGTCTCGTTTCGAGCTGGAGGATGATCCTTGTGTCATCGTCCACCGGCACGTTGTCGAACTTGCCTGTCATGTCTCTGCTCTGGATCGGGTCATCAGGTAGTCGTGCACCGTGGTCCAGTCCGGAAACCGAGGTGTGCCGAAGTGCAGATGTTCGCCCTGGAACGTGTCTGCGCCGTTCTTCAAGCGATCGTCGACCAGGAAGTGGCCGTAGTTCAGGTTCTTGTGGTGAGACAGAATCAGTCGCTTGTGAGCATGATCGCCTAGATGGCGCCTGACCCAGAGCAGCTTGTCTGACCATGCGGACGGGTTTTCCCATGGGGAGGTGGAAAGAACGTAGGTATTAAAAGCGCCTGCCAATTGCTTGAATGCATCAATGGCTCCCGCCATGGGATCCATCAGGGAAAAAATGCCTGGAACTTCATCAAGGCGGTCCTCGTACTCGTCAAACGTCGCCTTCGGGATTCTGGGGAATGCTGATGCAAAATCCACCAGCACATTGTCCATGTCTATGTAGAGTATTCGCTTCATGCTGATGCCTTGGGTTGCGGTTGTTTAGGGTAAGCGATGTGGCCGATCTCGAACGCTTTCTTGTACATCGACGGCCCCTTCGCTGTGCTCCGGTGAGATCATGGTAGGGGGTCGGGGCGACGGGACTTGTCGTTGATGTGGAGTGCGGTGGCTTTGATATGGAGTGCGGTGGCTTGCCACCGCTCTTAATATGGAGTGCGGTGGCTTGCCACCGCTCTGCTGTTGGCAGCTTGCTGCCGCTGTTGCTGTTTGCCGGTGGCGCGCCTGGCCAGAGACCTCGTGCAGTTTGCGATGGGAAGTTGGGGGTTGGAAGGGCTTCGAGGCGGGGGTGGGGCGAGAGCCAGGGCGGCAGCAAGCTGCACAAGAGCAGAGCGGTGGCAAGCCACCGCACTCCAGAAT